>JAIKYL010000138.1 GCA_024683255.1 Bacteroidales bacterium
TAGAAGGCGCCCTGCGGCATGGGGGATACCACGCCCGGAATCCGGTTCAGGCCTTCGATGAAGAAATCCCGGCGGGCTTTGTATTCGGCATGGCACTCCTTCAGGTAATCTTCTACGCCCTCGATGGAGGCTTCGGCCACAATCTGACCCAACAGGGGCGGGCTCAGGCGGGCCTGGCAGAACTTCATGATGGTGTCGTGCACCTTCTTGTTGCGGGTAACCACCATGCCGATACGGATGCCGCACTCCGAATAGCGCTTGCTCACGGAGTCAATCATGACCACATTCTCGTCCATCCCCAGGGTAAGGGCGCTCTTATAGGGCTTCCCGTTGTAAATGAACTCCCGGTACACTTCGTCCGAGAACAGGAACAAGTCGTGCCGAAGGACTATCTCCTTGATTTTCAGGAGCTCTTCAGGCGTATAGACGTAACCGGTGGGGTTGGAGGGATTGCAAAGCAGGATGGCGCGCGTAGCTGGGGTGATTACCTCCTCAAAGGCTTCCACCGGCGGCAGCGCAAAGCCGTTCTCGATGGTGGAAGTGACGGTGCGCACCTGGATCCCCGCCGTCTTGGCAAAAGAGATGTAATTGGCGTAGCCGGGCTCCACCATAATGATTTCGTCACCCGGATTGAGGCAGGCCATAAAGGAGAGCAGGATGGCCTCCGAGCCACCTGTGGTAACGATTATCTCTTCCGGCGAGAGCTCTATGCCAAACTGCCTGTAATAGCCGGTAAGCTTTTCCCGGAGCCCCGGATAGCCTTCCGAAGGGCTGTATTCCAGGGTTTTGCGTGTAACGTGTTTGAGAGCGTCCAGGCCCTTCTGGGGCGTGGGCAGATCCGGCTGGCCGATGTTAAGGTGATACACTTTCACGCCCTGCGCCTTGGCTGCATTGGCAAGCGGGGCCAGTTTACGGATGGGGGACGACGGCATCTCGATGCCGCGACGCGAAATTTGAGGCATAGTTTATAGGATTCCAAGGATGCGGCTTCTCACCAGCAGGGCTGCGCCTATGGGTGCCGCGGTTTTTTTGAGGTCTGTGATCTTGATGGTGGTATCCTGGTTGGCGATGTTGAGCACATGCCGCTTGACGGCGGTGCGGATGGGCAGCATGAGATAGTCGCCGGCGGCAACGGCCAGCTTTCCGCCAATCACCACCAGCTCCGGGTTGAAGATGTTGATGAGGCCTGCCAAGCCCTTGCCCAAGTTGGTGCCCACCTTCTCCACCATTTCGATGGCCAGGATATCCTCGCTGCGGATGGCGTCAAAGATATCGTTCAGGTTTACCCGTCCTTCGGCCCGGTACTTTCCGGCCAGGGAGGAGGCCCGTCCGGCCTTGAGCTTTTCTCCGATCATGCGCACGAGGGCCGATCCCGATGCTCCGGTTTCCAGGCAGCCGATCTTGCCGCAGCGGCACATCTGGCCGTTGTCCAGCAGAGGGAAGTGGCCGAATTCACCGCTGTACCCGGAGGTTCCGTAATACAGCTTTCCGCCCAGCACCATACCCATACCAAGGCCCCAGCTAACGTTTACGAAGAGCACGTTTTTCTCCTTGCCCACGCCGCCCAGGTATTCACCGTAGGTCATGGCCCGGGAGTCGTTCTCCAGCACCACGTGGATGCCAAGCTCGTCTTCGAGGATGCTGCCGATGGTGCGGCGCTCGTCAAAGGAATAGCTGTTGCTGTAGCCGGTAACGGGGTTCACGCGGCCCGGAATGCTGATACCCAGGCCCATCACCTTGTTCCACTCGATGTTCTCTTCGCGGAAGAAGGCGCGGAGCATGGCGGCAATGCGGTGCACGGCTTCCTCGTTCCTTTCCATCTGGAAGGGAATATCGTCCTTGAAGGACAGCAGGTTCCCCTTGAAGTCCGTGACGGCGATGGTGGCGTGGGAGTTCCGGATATCCACGCCGATGAAATAACCCGCTTCCGGATTGAGACCGTAGATGGAGGGACGGCGCCCGCCGGAGGTGCCGGATTTGCCCATGTCCACCATGAAGCCCTCGTCGATGAGCTCTCCGATGAGCTTGGTGGCGGTGGGGACCGATGCGCCGATGGCGTCGCTGAGGGCGGCGATACTGTGTTCGCCTTCCTCTATGCTAAGGTATAGGATGGTTTTTTTGAGAAGTGAATTTTTATTATCTTTCTTCTCAAGGAAGGTCTCTCTCATGGTTATTAAATTTATAGGTGCAAATATAATAAAAATATTGCAATAGTGCACGCTTATTTTGTAAAAATTTTAGAGATTTACTATATCTGAAAATTTTGTATCTTTGCGGATATGTTGACAAGGTTAAAAAACTGGTGGAGCGGGTTCCGCCTGTCGCTAAGGATGAAGATGACGCTTTCACTGAGTGCCATCGCCATTGTCCTGCTCCTTTCCAGCATCATTTCCATGCTGGAATACCGCCGCATGTCCAACTATGTATCCACCCTCATTGCCGAAGATATCCGCAACATCCACATTGCCCAGGAGCTGCTGGATGCCGTGGATTCGTACAATATGAAGGTGCTGGCCGTGATAGGGGACGAATCCGTTTCGGAGCTCCCGGAGTTTGACCGGGCCTCCTTCCTGTCCAAGTGCGATTCGCTCAAATCCTCCTCTGTGGGCATCAGTGCCGCCCCCATGGCAGATTCCGTACTGTATGCATATTCGGCCTATATGCTGGCCTCCACGGAACTGGTGGATGTCCTCCAGTCCACTTTCATTGACACGCGGGACTGGTATTTCGAGCGCCTGCAACCCCTCTTCGGCCGAATGAGAGGCTATCTGGACACCCTCAGCGGAGAAATGTACCAGGAGCTTCAGCAGAATTCGGAAGACTTTGACAGCGGCCTGTACCGCAGCATCATCCCCAGCACCGTAGCCGTGCTGGTGGGCATCATCCTGGTTTTCCTCCTCATGTTCTTCATCCTGTCGGACTATGTGAATCCCATCTACAAGATGCTGGACGGCCTAAGAAATTATCGGCGTTATAAGCATAAATACAGCTATACCCTTAAAGGAAGCGACCAGCTGGCCGATTTGAATGCGGAAATTGCCGAACTCACGGAAGAGAGCCGTCAGGTCCGCCGCCGTCTGGCCGAACTCCGGGAGAGGAACCAGGCAGCCCCCGAGGAATTCAATCAGGATTCGGAAAAATAAACCATGAACCTGAAGGTCATATCCAGAAACGTTGGCATGGCACTGCTGGTGAGTGCCCTGTTCATGCTATTGTCGGTGGTGGTATCACTGATAGACGGGCAGGACAGCGCACTGGCACCCCTCCTGATCAGTTTCTCCATCACCTTCATCGTGGGCGTTTTCCCCTTCATCTTTGTCCGTAAGACAGAGCAGATTACCCTGAAGGACGGCTACATGATCATTTTCCTGTCGTGGCTGCTCTCCTTCATATTCGGCGGCCTGCCCTATGCCTTGTGGGGCGGTCCCTTCACGGTGGTAAATGCCTGGTTCGAAAGCGTTTCCGGCTTTACAACCACAGGCGCCACCATCCTGGAAGATATTGAAGCGCTGCCGCGGAGTCTGGTCTTCTGGCGGGCGTCCACGCACTTTATCGGCGGCTTGGGAGTCGTGGTATTCCTGCTCCTTATCATTCCCAACTCTTCGCCCGTGCGCCTGCGCCTCACCAACATGGAACTGTCCTCCCTTTCCCGGGACGACTATCGCAGCCGGGCCAACCGGACGGTGTTCATCTTTGCGTATGTGTATCTTGGCCTGTGCGCCGCTTCTTTCCTCAGTTTCTGGGTTTGCGGCATGCCGGTCTTCGACGCCATCTGCCATGCCTTCAGCGTTTGCGCGGCGGGCGGTTTCTCCTCCAGGAACCTTTCCATCGGCTCATTCGGCTCTCCGCTCATTTCTGTGGTCACCATTGTCTTTATGTTCCTGGCCTCAATCCATTTCGGCCTGGTTTTCATTGCCCTGGTGAACCGTACGCTCCGCCCCCTCAAGAACAACATCCTCCGTTTCTATATTGTGGGCCTGGCGGTTATATCCATCGTCACTTCGCTATCCCTCAAACTGCAGTCCGTGGACGCAGGCTGGGGACAGGCTTTCCTGGACGGTACCTTCCATGTGGTGAGCTACGCTTCTTCCACGGGATTCGGCCTCAGCGACAACAGTACCTGGCCCATCCTGCCCAGTTTCATGCTGGTGATTGTGAGCCTCATCTGCGGCTGCGCCGGTTCCCCTACGGGCGGTCTAAAGGTGGACCGTGTACTGGTGCTGTTCAAGGCCATTCACATGCAAATCCAGAAGGCCCTGTATCCCACCGCCATCTTTGAGGTGCGGATGGGCAGGCGTGTGCTCCGGGACGAGGAAATCTACCCCCACGTGCTTTACATTTCGCTTTTCTTCCTGCTCATCGGCATTTCCACCATCCTGTGCCTGGTTCTGGGAGATCCCAACGGACATGCCCTAACCGGAACGCTGGCCTCGCTGGCCAATGTGGGACCGTCCATCGGCACCATCGGCGCCATGAACAATTACAATGCGGAACCCACGGCCCTCAAATTCATTTTCTCGGCCGATATGTTCCTGGGCCGTGTGGAAATCTATCCTGTCTTTGCGGTCTTCTATAGCATTTTCCACCGGAAATGATGGACCGCAGCAGCTTTCTGTATCATAGTTTCCTCCGGCGTTTTCCGTACGAACCCACTTCCTGCCAGGACAGCCTCCTGCACCAGGTTGCCGATTTCTTCACTACTGACGACGGCGACATCCTGGTGGTGAACGGCTATGCCGGAACGGGGAAGACCACGGCTGTTTCGGCGGTTATCGGCGCCATGGCGGAGCTGGAAGTGCCCTGTGTGCTGCTGGCCCCCACCGGCCGTTCGGCAAAGGTCCTTTCCAAATATGCCGGAAAGCCCGCGTACACCATCCACAAGCACATTTACCGCCAGAAATCCCACGGAGACGACGGCTTCGGCCAGTTTACCCTAAGCCCCAACAAGGCGCGCGGAACGCTGTACATTGTGGACGAGGTGTCCCTCATCGGCATCGAGGCGGGGGAGAGAAAGGGCACGGCCGAATTCGGTTCGGGGAACCTGCTGGAAGATCTGGTGGCCTTTGTCCGCTCCGGCAGCGACTGCCGATTGATTCTGGTGGGGGATGCTGCGCAGCTGCCCCCGGTCGGGCTGGACGCATCCCCGGCGCTGAGTCCGGACTACATGGCCCAGTTCGGGGGAGTGAGCTTTGCGGAGCTTCGCACCGTGGTGCGCCAGGCCCAGGGCTCCGGTATCCTGGAAAACGCCACCCACCTGAGGGAAATGCTGGATTCCGTGGATGAAGGAATCGGCCTGGGAGAGCTGGGACTTAAGACGGATTTCCCGGACGTGGAGCGACTGGGCGGGGCCGATCTGCTGGAAGCACTCTCCGATGCCTATGGCCGATACGGGGAGGATGAGACCATTGTCCTTTGCCGGTCCAACAAAAGGGCCAACCGCTACAATGCGGGCATCCGCGCCCAGGTCCAGTTCCGGGAGGAACAGCTGGTGCGGGGAGACAAGCTCATGATAGTGAAGAACTGCTACCAGTTCTGCGAGGGGCTGGAAGGGACGGATTATATGGCCAACGGAGATATAGCCCGCCTGGTCCGCATCCGCGGTTACGAGGAGCGCTACGGCTTCCACTTTGCCCAGGCCACCCTGTCCCTGCCGGATTACGGCAACCAGGAGATAGACGCCAAGGTGATTCTGGACACCTTGTCCTCAGAATCTCCCTCCCTCACTTACGAACAGTCCAACCAGCTATATTTGGGCGTGAACGAGGATTATTCCCACATTCGCGGGAAGAAGAAACGCTACGACGCAGTGCGGGAAGACCCCTTCTTCAACGCCCTCCAGCTAAAATATGCCGAGGCCATTACCTGCCACAAGGCCCAGGGCGGCCAGTGGCGCTGCGTCTTTGTGGACAACCCCTTCTGGCAGGACTTCCTGGTGGCCGATGACCTCAAATGGCTCTACACCGCCCTCACCCGGGCGGTGGAAAAGGTCTATCTGGTCAATTTCCCGGAC
>JAIKYL010000159.1 GCA_024683255.1 Bacteroidales bacterium
AAACATCGGCCCAAGGAATTCTGCGTAGTGCTCACCGGCGGAGAGCCGCTTCTGCGGCCGGACATCCTCACCGTGGGGCAGGAACTTCGTAAGAGGGGCCTTCTCTGGGGCATGGTCTCCAACGGCTGGCTGTACAATGACGAGATGCACCTCAAGCTGATGGACGCCGGGATGGGCGCCGTGACCGTGAGCCTGGACGGTCTGGAGGCTTCCCACGACTGGATGCGCGGCATCCCAGGCAGCTACCATCGGGCCCTTGGGGCCATCAATGCCTTTGCCCGGGATCCAAGGCTAAATGCCGATGTTGTCACTTGCGTTAACAAGCGTAACCTCTCGGAGCTGCCGGAGATTCATAAGGTATTATCGGCCACGGGCCTTAAGCAGTGGCGGCTTTTCACCATCATTCCCATCGGCCGAGCCGCCAAAGATCCGGACATGCTTCTAAGCAACGAGGAGTTTGTGCAGCTCATGGAATTCATCCGGGAGAAGCGGGAGCAGGGCGGGCCCATGACCGTCACCTTCAGCTGCGAAGGCTATCTGGGCCGATACGAGGAAAAAGTGCGCCCCGTGCGCCATTTCTGCCACGCTGGGGTGAACATTGCCTCCATCCTCATTGACGGCCGCATCTGCGCCTGTCCCAACATTGACAGGGACCGTTTCTCGCAGGGGAATATCTACCAGGACAACCTGTGGGAAGTTTGGCTGAACCGCTTCCAGCCCTTCCGAGACCACAGTTGGGCCCGTACCGGCATCTGCGCCTCCTGCAAAGAGTGGAAAAACTGCCTGGGCGGCGGCATGCACAACTGGCACGGCCTTTCCGGCGACGTTCTCCAATGCCACTATCAGAAAACCGTTCAGTAGGCTTTCAAAAAAAATTAAAAAAAAATATTACGGAATGCGAAAAAAGTGCTATTTTTGTATCCCGTGAGTAGTGTAAACAGCATCCCCTTTTGCTCGTTTATGTCCGCACGGCCGGACATCGCTTCTCCAGCAATTGACTTTAATGCTTCCGGTTCTCCCGCTTGGGGAACCGGCTTTTTTTGTGTATGAGAGCGGACTTGATACTTGAAGACGGTTCCCGTTTCCGGGGAACTGCATTCGGAAGCCTCCGGAACACTTCCGGGGAAGTGGTGTTCAATACGGCCATGACGGGTTATCCGGAAAGCCTTACGGATCCCTCCTATGCGGGGCAGATCCTGGTTTCCACCTTCCCGCTTATCGGCAATTACGGCGTTCCGCCCCATAAACAGGAGGCCGATGGCCTGGAAGAGCACTTCGAAGGCAGTCACATCTACGCCAGCGGCCTGGTGGTGGCCGACTACAGCAGCGCCTATAGCCATTGGGACGCTGAAGAGAGCCTGGAAGCCTGGCTCAAGCGGGAAGACATTCCGGCCATCACGGGTATCGATACCCGCGCGCTCACCAAGGCCCTGCGGGAGCGGGGCGTGATGCGGGGCCGGATTGTGTTGGAAGGCCTGCCGGACGAAGCCCCCGCCGAGGATTACGAAGAGCACAATTACGTAGCCGAAGTTTCCTGTTCCCAGGTGATGCATTATTTGCCGGCCGGCACTCCCCGTAAAAAGGTGGTGCTGGTGGACTGCGGCTGTAAATACAACATTATCCGCTGCCTGCTTTCCCGCGGCCTGGAAGTGATCCGCGTCCCTTGGAACTACGACTACAGCGGCATGGACTACGACGGCCTGTTCCTTAGCAACGGACCGGGCAACCCCGAGCAGTGCCGGGAAACGGTGGAAATCCTTCGCCGTGTAATGGCCGACGGACTCCGCGCCGCCGCCGAAGGAAAGCGGGTGAAACCCATCATGGGCATCTGCCTGGGCAACCAACTGCTGGGAATTGCTGCCGGCGCACGCGTATATAAATTAAAATATGGCCACCGCGGCCACAACCAGCCCGTACGCCTTAATGGCACCACAGACTGCTTCATAACCAGCCAGAATCATGGCTATGCCATTGACAATGATTCGCTTCCGGAAGGCTGGAAGCCCCTGCTGGTGAACATGAACGACGGGTCCAACGAGGGCTTGGAGCATCAAAGTATGCCCTGGTTCTCCGTGCAGTTCCATCCGGAGGCCAACGGCGGCCCGCTGGATACGGAAGTGCTGTTTGACCGCTTTGCCTCTCTGATGGAAGAACCCCTGCCGGTGGGCAGGCCTCCCATCAGCGGCCATCTGGACAAGGCCGTTCCACAAGTGGAGAAGAAGCAGGTGGCAACGGTGCTGGTCCTGGGCTCCGGCGCCCTTAAGATTGGCGAGGCTGGGGAGTTTGACTACTCGGGCTCGCAGGCCTTGAAGGCGCTTCGGGAAGAGGGAATCCGGACCGTCCTCATCAACCCCAACATTGCCACCGTCCAGACCAGCGAGGGCATTGCCGATAAGATCTATTTCCTGCCGGTGACTCCGGACTTTGTGGAAAAGGTAATCCAAAAGGAACATCCGGACGGCATTTTCCTCTCCTTCGGCGGTCAGACCGCCCTCAACTGCGGCATCAAACTTTATGAAAGCGGCGTGCTGGAGCGTTACGGTGTAAAGGTGCTGGGCACTCCCGTCCAGACCATCATAGATACGGAGGACCGGGAGCTCTTTGTGAAGAAGCTGGACGAAATCCAGGTCAAGACCATCCGCAGCGAGGCCTGCGACTCCATTGAGGCGGCCAAGGCGGCGGCAGCCCGGCTGGGCTACCCCGTGATCCTGCGGTCGGCCTATGCCCTGGGCGGCCTGGGCTCCGGTTTCTGCGATGACGAAGCCCAGCTGCAGAAGCTGGCCGAAAAGTCCTTCTCCTTCTCCCCGCAGGTGTTGGTGGAAAAGAGCCTGAAGGGCTGGAAAGAAATTGAATACGAGGTGGTGAGGGATGCCTACAACAACTGCATCACCGTGTGCAACATGGAAAACTTTGACCCGCTGGGCATCCACACGGGAGAAAGCATTGTGATTGCACCGTCCCAGACTCTCACCAACGAAGAATACCATTTCTTGCGGGAACTGTCCATCCGGATTGTGCGCCATCTGGGCATCGTGGGCGAATGCAACGTCCAGTATGCCTTTGACCCGGATTCGGAAGACTACCGTGTGATTGAGGTGAATGCCCGCCTGAGCCGCTCATCGGCCCTGGCCTCCAAGGCCACCGGCTATCCGCTTGCCTTCATCGCCGCCAAACTGGGCCTGGGCAAGGGGCTGTTCGAGCTTAAGAACAGCGTTACCCAGACCACATCGGCCTACTTTGAACCCGCGCTGGATTATGTGGTTTGCAAGATTCCCCGTTGGGACCTGGGCAAATTCCACGGCGTGGACCGGGAAATTGGCTCCAGCATGAAGTCCGTGGGCGAGGTGATGTCCATCGGCCGCACCTTCGAGGAAGCCATCCAGAAGGGCCTGCGCATGATAGGGCAGGGGATGCACGGCTTCGTGGGAAACCATCCGTTGCCTTTCCCGGACCTGGACAAGGCGCTGCGGGAGCCCACCGACATGCGCATTTTCGCCATCGGCGTGGCCATGCGGCAGGGCTATGACGTGGAGCGCATCCATGCCCTTACCAAGATTGACCGCTGGTTCCTGCTGAAGCTTCTGAACATTATCCATCTGGCCGATGAGATCAAACGTTTCCAGCTGGAGACGCTGCCTGCGGACCTGCTTCGCCGGGCCAAGGTATACGGTTTCTCGGACTTCCAGATTGCCCGTCTCACCCTGCCGGAAGGCGCACAGCCGGACCCGCTTGCCGTCCGTGCCCGTCGCGAAGCCGAAGGAATCCTTCCTTTTGTGAAGCAGATTGACACCCTGGCCGGGGAATTCCCCGCAGAGACCAATTACCTCTATATGACTTACCAGGCTACGGAGAGCGACATTGCGCCCGGCGGAGAGGATCCGCGCGAGGGCGTGGTGGTGCTGGGCTCCGGCGCCTATAGGATAGGCTCCTCCGTGGAGTTCGACTGGTGCTGCGTCCAGGCCGTAAAGACCATCCGTCAGCACGGTTACCGCAGCATAGTGGTAAATTACAATCCGGAAACCGTTTCCACGGACTACGACGTAACGGACCGCCTGTACTTTGACGAACTCTCCTTCGAGCGCGTCCTGGACGTGGTGGCTTTTGAATCCCCCAAGGGCGTGGTGGTCTCCACCGGGGGGCAGATTCCCAACAACCTGGCCGTGAAACTCGCCGCCCGGGGCATCCGCCTGCTGGGTACATCGGCCGAAGACATTGACAGGGCCGAAGACCGCAAGAAATTCTCCTCGCTGCTGGACAGCCTGGGTGTGGACCAGCCCGAATGGGGGGAACTCACCTCGCACGAGGATATCGACCGTTTTATCGGCCGAGTGGGCTTCCCGGTGATGGTGCGCCCCTCCTATGTGCTTTCCGGTGCTGCCATGAACGTCTGCTCCAACCAGGAGGAACTGCAGCGCTTCCTGCAGCTGGCCGCCACCGTGTCCCAGGAGCATCCCGTGGTGGTGAGCCGCTTCATAGAGAACGCCAAAGAGATTGAATTTGACGCCGTGGCCGATCACGGGCAGATCATTGCCTACGCCATCGGCGAACATGTGGAGTTTGCGGGCGTCCATTCCGGCGACGCCACCATCCAGTTCCCGCCGCAGAAGCTGTATGTGGCCACCGTGCGCCGCATCAAGCGTATCAGCCGGCAGATTGCGGCCGGGCTGCACATCAGCGGCCCCTTCAACATCCAGTTCCTGGCCAAAGAGAACGACGTGAAGGTGATTGAATGCAATCTCCGCGCAAGCCGCAGCTTCCCCTTCGTGAGCAAGGTGCTCAAGATCAACTTTGTGGAACTGGCCACCCGGATTATGCTGGGAGAGCAGGTGACGCCGCCGTCCAAGGACCTTTTCGACCTGGACTGCGTGGGCATCAAAGCCTCCCAGTTCTCCTTTAACCGCCTCCAGAAGGCCGATCCGGTCCTGGGCGTGGACATGGCCTCCACCGGCGAAGTGGGCTGCATCGGCGACGATGTCCCCAGCGCCATCCTGGAATCCATGCTCTCCGTGGGCTACCGGATTCCCCGCAAGAACATCCTCCTTTCTACGGGTACCCCCAGGCAGAAGGCCGATATGCTTCCCGCCGCCCGTCTGCTGGTGGATCACGGATATCGGCTGTTCGCTACCGGCGGTACTTCCCGCTACTTGGAGCAGAACGGTGTACCCAACACCCTGGTCCACTGGCCCAGTGACCCGGACCAGAAGCCGCAGGCGCTGGAAATGCTTCATAATAAGGAGATTGACCTGGTGGTGAACATCCCCAAGGATCTCACCCCGCGCGAACTCTCCAACGGCTACAAGATCCGGCGTGCCGCCATTGACCTCAACATTCCGCTGCTCACCAACGCCCGGTTGGCCATTGCCTTTATCACGGCCTTCTGTACGGTGGATCCGGACAGCATCCCCATCAAGAGCTGGGACGAATTTGCATAATAAACAAACAATCATATGAATCCGAAATACATTTTCATCACCGGAGGTGTGGCCTCCTCGCTGGGAAAGGGAATCATTGCTTCTTCCCTGGCCAAACTGCTCAAGGCACGGGGTCTGCGCGTTACAATCCAGAAATTTGACCCGTACATTAACATAGACCCTGGTACGCTCAACCCCTATGAGCATGGAGAATGCTACGTGACGGAAGACGGCGCAGAGACGGACCTGGATCTGGGTCATTACGAGCGTTTCCTGGGCATCCACACGTCCAAGGCCAACAATGTGACCACCGGAAAGATCTACTATACGGTCATTACCAAGGAAAGGGAAGGGGCCTACCTGGGCAAGACGGTCCAGATTGTCCCGCACATCACCGACGAAATCAAGCGCCGGATGCTGCTGCTGGGCCAGAGCGGAGACTATGATGTGATTCTCACGGAGATTGGCGGAACGGTGGGCGATATGGAATCCCAGCCGTTCATAGAGGCCGTGCGCCAGCTGCAGTGGGAACTTCCGGAAGAGGACTGCATGAGCATCCATCTTACCCTCATCCCTTACCTGAGCGCTGCCAAGGAGCTGAAGACCAAACCTACCCAGCACTCGGTGCAGATGTTGCAGCAGAGCGGTGTGAAGCCGGACGTGATTGTTTGCCGGACGGAGCATCCGCTCACCCCGGAACTGCGCCGCAAGATTGCCCTGTTCTGCAATGTGAAACCCGGCCACGTGATCCAGAGTATTGATGCCTGGAGCATTTACCAGGTGCCGCTTAACATGCACGAGGAACACCTGGACGAACTGGCCGTGCGCAAGCTCCAGATAGAGAATTTCAACCAGCCGGACCTGGACAAATGGAAGGAATTCCTGTACCGTCTCCAGCATCCGGAGCACGAGGTGAACATTACCCTAGTTGGCAAGTACGTGGAGCTGCAGGATGCCTATAAATCCATCCTGGAGGCCTTTGTACACGCCGGTGCGGCCAACCACTGCAAGGTGAACGTGCGCACGCTCCAGAGTGAGCTGGTGAATGCCGATAATGTGGCGGAGCTCCTGAAAGACGCCGACGGCGTACTGGTGGCCCCCGGCTTTGGCGAACGCGGTCTGGAAGGAAAGGTTTGCGCCGTGCAGTACGTGCGGGAGAAGGGCATTCCGTTCCTGGGCATTTGCCTGGGCATGCAGATGTGCGTGGTGGAATTTGCCCGTCACATCCTGGGCTGGGCCGATGCCGCCTCCACGGAGGTGAATCCCCAGGCCGGCCATCCGGTCATCTGCCTCATGGAGGACCAGAAAAAGACCACGGCCAAGGGTGGCACCATGCGGCTGGGCGCCTATGCGTGCCGCTTGGAACCAGGTTCCCTGGCTGCCAAACTCTATGGCAAAACCGACATCCGGGAGCGTCACCGTCACCGCTACGAATTCAACTCCAGCTATCTGGAAGATTTCCAGAATGCCGGACTCAAGGCCACGGGCCGGAATCCGGAATCCGGCCTGGTGGAAGTGGTGGAGCTGCCTTCCCATCCCTTCTTCATCGGCACGCAGTTCCATCCGGAATACAAGAGTACGCCGGAGCATCCCCATCCCCTGTTTGACGGGCTTGTGGCTGCCGCTTTGAAATATAAAAGCAAGTAATGGAAACAATTGAGTCCCGTGAACTGCACGAGGAGTGCGGAGTGGTAGGGTTCTACGGAGTGGACCACGCCGCTGCGCATGCCTTCCTGGCGCTGCAGGCCCTGCAGCACCGGGGTCAGCAGGGCTGCGGCATCGCCGCCCTGGGCCCCGACGGAAGCATCGGCCTTCACAAGGGCGCGGGACTGGTGAAGGACGTATTTGGGAAGGAGGAGATTGCTTCCCTTCCCGGCAGCGCCTGTATCGGCCATGTACGCTATCCCACTACGGATGTGGGCGGTCAGGAGAATCTGCAACCTTTCCTCTTCACCCGTCAGGGCGAATCCTTTGCCCTGGCCCATAACGGCAATATTGTAAACGCCGCCCAGGTGAAACAGTTTCTGGAGCGGCGCGGACACCTGTTCCACAGCACTTCAGACAGTGAACTGTTCGCCTGTCTGGTGGGAACTGGCACGTACGGAAGGGATTGGGAGGCAAACATTTGCGCCGCCACCAACCTCCTGGACGGAGCCTTTGCCACCGTTTTGCTCATTGAGGGAACCCTTTACGCCTGCCGGGACAAATACGGTTTCCGCCCCCTGTCTCTGGGACGGCTGGGCAGTGGTTACGTGATTGCCAGTGAAACCTGTGCCCTGGAAGCGGTGGGAGCCGTTTTTGAGCGGGACATCGAGCCCGGCGAACTGGTGGCCATCGACCGGAACGGGGTGCACAGCAGCTTCATTGCCCGTAATTGCAGCCGATGCATGTGCGCCATGGAGTACATCTACTTCGCCCGCCCGGACAGTGTCATAGAAGGTTGCAGCGTGCACGCTTTCCGCCGACTCTCCGGCCGCCTGCTTCAGGCCGCTCATCCCGCCGAAGCCGACCTGGTGACCTGCGTCCCGGAATCCAGCATGAGCGCCGCCATCGGCTATGCCGAAGCTTCCGGCTTTCCCCTGGAAATGGGTCTTTTGAAGAATATGTACGTGGCCCGGACCTTCATCCAGCCCACCCAGTCCCTGCGGGATGTAGGAGTGAAGATGAAGCTGTCGCCGGTACGGAGCATCGTGCGGGGAAAACGCGTGGCCGTGATTGACGACTCCATTGTCCGGGGCACCACCTCCCGCATCATTGTGCAGATGCTGCGCGATGCCGGAGCCACGGCCGTCCACATGCGCATTGCCAGTCCGCCTTATGCCTGGCCCTGCTTTTACGGCATTGACACCGGTACCAAGGAGCAGCTTCTGGCCTCCGGCCGCTCTGTGGAGGAGATTCGCGAATATATTGGGGCCGATACCCTGGAGTATCTCCCGGTGGAAGCCCTTTATAAGGCCTCCGGGCGGGACCAGCTTTGCACCGCCTGCTTTGACGGGCAGTATCCCACGGAACTGTATCAGGAAAATGATTAAATAACAAGCATATGGAAAAGAAAAAGTTAGACGTAGTGCTCGGCCTCCAGTGGGGCGACGAGGGCAAAGGCAAGGTGGTGGATGTGCTCACTCCTTCGTACAAGGTGGTGGCCCGTTTTCAGGGCGGTCCCAACGCCGGCCATTCGCTGGTCTTTGACGGCGACAGCTTTGTGCTGCACACCGTTCCTTCCGGCATTTTCCGGGAGGGAACCGTGAACGTGATCGGCAACGGTGTTGTAATTGATCCCGTAATCCTGATGGAGGAAATTCACGCCATAGAGAAGCGCGTGGGTCCCATCGACGGCAAAGTGGTAATCTCCAAGCGCGCCCACCTCATCCTCCCTACGCACCGGACGCTGGATGCTGCCAGCGAGGCCGCTAAGGGTAAGACCAAGATTGGTTCCACGCTCAAAGGCATCGGCCCCACCTATATGGATAAGACCGGCCGGAACGGACTCCGTATAGGGGATATCCTCTCCGGAGAATTTACCGAGAAATACAATGCTTTGAAACAGAAGCATTTCGGTCTCCTGGCCCAATATGACTTCTCCTATGATATTACCGAATACGAGAAGCAGTGGATGGCGGCCGTGGAGGAGTTGAAGCGTTTCCCCTTCGTTGACAGCGAAGTATACCTGAACCGGATCCTGGATGAGGGTACGCCCGTCTTGGCCGAGGGAGCACAGGGTTCCCTCCTGGACATCGACTTCGGCACCTATCCGTTTGTAACGTCCTCCAATACACTCTCTTCTGGCGTATGCACGGGCCTGGGTATCGCCCCTTCCCTCGTTGGCAATGTGTACGGTATTTTCAAGGCCTACTGCACGCGCGTGGGAAGCGGTCCTTTCCCTACGGAACTCTTTGATGAGGATGGGGAAAAGCTCCGCGCCATCGGCCATGAGTACGGCGCCACCACCGGAAGGCCCCGCCGCTGCGGCTGGCTGGACATGGTGGCCCTCAAATACACCGTTATGATGAACGGTGTTACGGACCTTATCATGATGAAATCCGATGTCCTGGACGCCTTTGACACCGTGAAGGTGGCCGTTGCGTACAAGGAAGGGGACAAGGTGCTGGAAAGCTTCCCTTACGACGGAGGCAAGAATGTTACGCCCATATATAAAGAATTCCCCGGATGGAAGACTCCGTTAAGCGGCCTGCGCCATTACGAAGAATTCCCCGAGGCATTCAAACAGTATATTGCTTTCATTGAGGCGGAAACCGGTTGCCGGATCAAGATTGTATCCGTGGGACCGGACCGCGAGGCCACCGTGATCCGTTAAAGGATTCCTACGCGGCGGAAGATTTCGTCTACATTCTTGAAATAATAATCCAGGGTAAAGCAACTGTCCAGTTCTTCCCTGGTTATTTTTTCCATGACGGCAGGTGAAGCCTCCAGCAGGGACTTGTAGTCCTTGTTTTGTGTCCAGGCCTCCATAGCGATGGGCTGCACGGTGTCGTAGGCCTGTTCACGGGAGAGGCCCTTGGCAATGAGGGCGTTCATTACCCGCTGGGCGAAGATGACGCCCCGGGTGCGGTAGATGTTGGAGAGCATAGTCTCCGGATACACCACCAGGTTCTCCAGGATGCCCTTGAAGCGCTGGAGCATATAGTCCAGCAGCTCCGTGGCGTCCGGGAGGACGATGCGCTCCGTACTGGAGTGGGAGATGTCCCTTTCGTGCCACAGGGCCACATTCTCATAGGAGGTGGCCATATAGCCGCGCATCACGCGGGCGCAGCCGCAGATGTTTTCGCTGGAGATGGGATTGCGCTTGTGGGGCATGGCGCTGGAGCCCTTCTGCCCCTTGCGGAAGGCTTCTTCCACCTCGCGGACTTCCGTGCGCTGGAGATTGCGCACCTCGAAGGCCATCTGCTCCAGGGTGGAGGCGATAAGGGCCAGGGTGCCCACGTAGCAGGCGTGGCGGTCCCGCTGCAGCACCTGGGTAGAAATAGCGGCCGATTCAATGCCCAGCTTCCCGCACACATAGTCCTGGATGAAGGGAGGGATGTTGGCAAAATTGCCCACGGCGCCGCTCATCTTGCCGGCTTCCACGCCGGCGGCGGCGGTTTCAAAGCGCTGGATGTTGCGCTTCATTTCCTCATACCACAGGGCCCATTTGAGGCCGAAGCAGGTTATATCGGCATGGATGCCGTGCGTACGGCCGATGCAGGGGGTCTCCTTGAATTCCAGTGCGCGGCGGCGGAGCACTTCCAGGAATTCCTCCAGGTCCTTGCGGAGGATGGCGTTGGCCTGCTTGAGCAGGTAGCCGTTGGCCGTATCCACCACGTCCGTGGAGGTGAGACCGTAGTGCACCCACTTGCGTTCCTCTCCCAGGCTCTCGCTGACGGCGCGGGTGAAAGCTACCACGTCGTGACGGGTCTGTTCCTCTATTTCCTGAATGCGCTTTACGTCAAAGCGGGCGTTGGCGCGGATCTTTTCCACGTCTTCCGGGGGAATGACGCCCAGCTTGCTCCAGGCCTCACAGGAGAGGGTTTCCACTTCCAGGTACGCTCCGAACTTGTTTTCCTCCGTCCAGACGTCCCGCATCACTTTTCTGGAATAGCGCTCTATCATGCTTATTTGTTTTGAAGGAAGTTAAGGATATTTCGTTCTATACGGGCGGGAACATCCTCGCATTCCGTGCGTTCAAAGGGCTTGTCGCTGAGTTTTTCGTACAGTTCTATGTAGCGTTCCGTGATGCCGTTCACCACTTCCGGGGTCATCTCTGGCACCTTCTGGCCTTCCTTGCCCTGGAAGCCGCCGGCCATGAGCCATTCGCGGACGAACTCCTTGGAGAGCTGTTTCTGGTGCTCGCCTTTGGCAAGGCGCTCCTCATAACCATCGGCATAGAAATAACGGGAGGAATCCGGCGTGTGAATCTCGTCCATAAGGTAGATCTTACCGTCCCGCTTGCCGAACTCATACTTGGTGTCCACCAGGATGAGGCCTTTCTTGGCGGCAATCTCCGTTCCCCGCTGGAACAGCGCCAGGGTGTATTTTTCCAGCTGCTCGTATTCATCGGCCGGCACAATGCCGCGGGCGATGATCTCTTCCTTGGAAATGTCCTCGTCGTGACCTTCGGCCGCCTTGGTGGTGGGGGTTACGATGGGATGGGGGAGTCTCTGGTTCTCCTTGAGACCTTCCGGAAGGGTGACGCCGCAGAGGGTGCGGTTCCCGGCCTTGTATTCCCGCCAGGCGTGGCCGGCCAGATAGCCGCGCACAACCATTTCCACCTTATACGGTTCACAGCGGTAGCCGATGGTGACCATGGGGTCCACAGTGGCCACTTTCCAGTTGGGAAGGATGTCTTCCGTGAGATCCAGGAACTGGGAGGCAATCTGGTTCAGGACCTGTCCCTTGTAGGGAATGCCCTCCGGCAGAACTACGTCGAAGGCGGAAATGCGGTCTGTGGCGACCATGACGATGTATCCGTTGCGCAGGCTGTATACGTCACGGACTTTTCCCGTGTATTTGGACTCTTCACCGGGAAGTTGGAACTGGGTTTTGACAACTGCTTTCATGGGGAATTGTTTTATCATACAAAGATAATCATTCCTCATGGAAAAGCCTTGTCTTTTTGCGGCTTTTTTATTGGAACAGGGACAGATCTATTCTGTATCCCATTACCTCGTAGCCTTTGGCGTTGAGGTGGAGCCAGTCATTCTCAAACAGATAGGCCGGGTCCATGCGGTCCGGGTCATCGGCCGATGCCACCATGCGGTCAAAATCTATTACGCCGTCAAAGACGCCGCCGCTGCGGATCCACTCATTGAGCTGCTGCCGTCCGGCCTCGTGATCCTCTGAGTAATAGCCGTTTCCCTTTACGGGCGTTACCGTTGCGCCAAAGACTTTGATGCCCTTTTCGTGGGCTTCGGTAACAATCTGGGTCCAGACTTCCTGGATTTCCGAAGCCGTCCGGAGGCCGTCCCGGCTGCCGCCAAGGTCGTTGGTCCCTTCAAAGAGGATGATGTATTTTACGCCGTCGTGGCCAAAGAGGTCCCGCGCGTAGCGGCTCTTGCCGGTGGGGCCCAGGCCGCCGCGGAGGATGCAGTTTCCGCCCAGGCCGAAGTTAAGGACGGAGATATTCTTCCCGGCCTTGAGAAGGGAGCGGGAAAGCTGGTCCGTCCAGCGGTCCTGCCCGTTGGTGGTGGTGCCGCGGCCGTCCGTAATGGAGTCTCCCAGGACCGCGATGGCGGCGCTCTTCTTAAGCGGAACAACGTCAATGGAACTGATTGTGTACCAATGCGCAGTAACGGCTACAGGGGCGGAAAAGTCTGTGGTGTTTCCCGGCGCGATATAGGACGAAGTGCGGGAACCCGGATGGCTGGTGAGCGTAACGGCCGATATGCCGCCGTAATGGATGGTAATGGCCAGGTTCTCCCGGTCCCGGAGCGGGAAACGAACGGGATCCGAAACCACCTCACCGCCGGCTTCCATGGTAAAGGAACGCTGTCCGCCGAAGGTGAGTTCAACGGAAGTCCCTTCCACAATGTCCGGGGAGGCGCCCATGGTCTGGGCCTCGGCAATCTCCACGCCCAGGATCTCCGTAGCGTCCGTGTTGAAAATGTTGCTAAGATGCAGCCGCAACTCTGTTCCGCCCACGGAAACCTGCACAATCTGCCGGAAGGAATTGCCGGCAAGGCCCGGCTCCGGCGGACGGTTGTGCGGTTCGGCAATCTGGAGGGCAGTGGCCCAGGTGGTTACCCAGTCGTTCTGGGCGCAGGCGGTGAAAAGACAAGCGGACAGCACCGCCAGGGCAAGGAAGATTCTCTTCATGGTTTAAAAGCGTCTTCTGGGTTTCACAAGCACGGGGTTATGGTTTTCATCGTGGACGGGCATGCCCAGGCGGTCGCTCTGCAGGAGCTTCTGCATGAGCGTATCGATGGGTGTTCCCAGCGGTTCCACTTCTTCCGGCAGCGGTTCCCGGGAAATGGTTTGGAAATAGCCCACACAGGCGTCCCTCCACCACTGGGCGTCGTGTTTCTGGATGTCCAGTTTGGTGGCCACTTCCTCAAAGATGGCGGGTGCCACATAAGGCTTAAGGCTTTCCCAAAGGGTTTGATAGCCTTCCACCTGTTTGATGCCCTGGTCGTAATGCAGGCAGATCTCATCCCAAATGGTGCGTCCGGAGGAAAGTTTGTAATCCCAAGGGACATGGTGGAACCAAAGCAGCAGGTTTTCCGGGCAGGTTTCCAGGGAATTGTAGATGGAGGCCAGGGGCTCGTTGTACTGGTCCACGTTGTCCGTGCCAGTGCGGGTGCGGTTAAAGCCGATGCCGGCCGAATCGGCCTGATGATAATAGCGCGGCTGCCAGTCTATGCGGGGAGGCATGCGGTCCCAGGGGATGGGACCGTAGTGCGTTCCGCCAAAGAGGTGATGCAGACCCAGCGGCATTTCGTAGTTCACCACCGCCTCGCGGGAATCCATCAGGAGGCCCCGCAGCGGGTTCACGAACTTGGCATCAAAGGCGCCGGCGCTCATGCCGTCCGGCACCAGGAAGGTTTGCTTAATCCATTCATCGGCAATTTCTTCTGCGCTCAGGTCCGGATTCCAGGCCAGGCGGCCGAAGGCATACCAGTTGGCCTGTGCCAGCACGTATCCGCAGAAGTTGGGGTCCTGTCCGGTATTGGCTACGCCGGCAATGCCGCTAACCGTCTTGGCTACGGTGGAGCCTTCTCCGTCCCTGTAGGTATCGCTCTGCAGGCATTCCTCCCAGGTGGTGCCGTGGTAGGCCACGTGGTTGGAGAAGCCCAGATACTCCTGCGTAATCTGGAACTCCATCATCATCCGGGTGTTCCGGAGGCTGCCGAAGAGGGGGCTGAAGGGCTCGCGGGGCTGGAAGTCCACGGGACCGTTCTTGATCTGGACAATTACGTTGGGGGCAAACTTCCCGTCCAGCGGCATGAATTCCTCATAGGCCTGGTTGGCTCGGTCCGGGCTGGTGGGGCTGTACACGAAGGCCCGCCACATCACAATACCGCCGAAGGGGGCCACCGCCTCGGCCAGCATGTTGGCACCGTCGGCGTGGGTGCGGCCATAGTCCTGCGGACCGGCCTGGCCTTCCGAATTGGCTTTCACCAGGAAGCCGCCGAAGTCCGGGATGGCAGCGTAAATCTCGGCCGCCTTGTCCTTCCACCACCGGCGTACGGAAGGGTCCAGCGGGTCTCCGCTCTTGAGCCCGTCCAGGGCGATGGGGCTGGTCCACTTGATGGCTATGTAGGCCTTGATGCCGTATTCGCGGAGGATATCGGCAATTTGCGCCACGCGGGCGATATGCTCCGCATCCAGCATGAGGGGATTGGAATTCACGTTGTTAAGCACGGCACCGTTGAGGCCGATGGAGGCACAGAGTTCCCCATAGCGGCGGATGCGTTCTTCCGGGATTTCCGGACTGGTCCATTCCCACATGGAAGGGCCGGCATAGCCGCGCTCCACCGTGTCGTCCAGGTTATCCCAGTGGTTCAGCAGGCGAAGATCGTAAAACGGCTTTTCCTGCACGTCCATACCGGACTTGGCCTGTCCCAATACCTCGGCCCGCTGGAGGGCGTATACGCCGTAACGGAGGCCGCTGGGGGAGCCTGCGTCAATGTGACGTACGCCGTTGGCATCGTAAATATGGTAGCCTTCCGCCGGCAAGGCCGGGTCTATGGCCGTTTCCACAGAGGCTAAAACTTCTTGGTACGGTCTTCCGGCAGCCAGCCAGAGCTGGGTACCGTCCTGATCTTTGGGCTGGGGGGTGGTGCAGGCGGTAAAGAACGCCAGGGCAGCAGCAGAGATGAACAAAAAGAAATTCCGCATAGGAGGATTAGTGCTATTTTTACAAAAGTACGAATTTTTTCCTAAATTTGTATGAAACTCAAAAGCTCCGTTTATGAAAATCTCTCGCTTCCTTACTGCATTAATTGCCCTTATTTTTGCCCTTCCTTGCTTTGCCGTTGACTTTCCCGGTATTACGCAGTCCGGTACGGCCCCGGGCGGCTTTCCGCTCATCCGGGATGGCGTTCCCGTGGCCGTGATTGTGGATCCGGCCGATGCAAAGGGCGTACTCATTGCGGCGGAAACCCTTCGGGAAGACTTTGCCCGCGTATGCGGCAAAATAGCCCCGGAAACGGGCTCCCGGGCCATCCTGGCCGGCACGGTGGACAGTCCGCTCATCAAAAGGCTGGTGGCGGAGGGGCTGCTGGACGTATCGGCCATCAAAGGGCAATACGAAAGCTACATCCTGGCAGCGCCCGTGAAGGTGCCGGGCTATGAGGAGGCTCTGGTTATTGCCGGAGCGGACATGCGCGGCGCCATCTACGGCATCTATGAGATTTCGGAGCAAATTGGCGTTTCGCCCTGGTATTACTGGGCCGATGTCCCCGTCCGTCACCAGGAGAACCTTTCCCTGGCGGAGGGCGTCTATACCGCCCCGCAGCCGGCCGTCCGCTACAGGGGCATCTTCCTCAACGATGAAGCACCCTGCCTTACCGGCTGGGTGAAGAACACCTTTGGGACGGAATATGGAGACCACCGTTTCTATGCCCAGGTTTTCGAGCTCCTGCTGCGCCTGAAGGCCAATTTCCTCTGGCCCGCCATGTGGGGCTGGTCCTTCTATGCCGATGATCCGGAGAACAGCAAAACGGCCAACGAAATGGGCATCATCATGGGTACCTCCCACCACGAACCCATGGCCCGGAACCACCAGGAATGGGTGCGGAAAAACAATGCCGAAGGCCCCTGGGATTATACCGTGAACAAGAAAGTGCTGGACAAGTTCTTCACGGAAGGCATGGAACGCGCCAAGGATACGGAGGATCTTATTACCATCGGCATGCGGGGAGACGGCGACGCTGCCCTGGGCAAGGAAGGGGAGGAGGCCAAATACATCAGCCTGCTGGAGAGCATCATCAATAACCAGCGCAAGATTATCAAGAAGGTAACCAAGCGTCCGGCCGAAGAGCGTCCGCAGGTCTGGGCCCTTTACAAAGAGGTGCAGCAGTATTACGACCTGGGCCTCCGCGTTCCGGACGATGTAACCATCCTCCTGAGTGACGACAACTGGGGGGATGTGCGCAAGCTTCCCACCGCCTCCGAGCGCAAACGCAAGGGCGGCTGGGGCATTTATTATCATGTAGATTACGTGGGCGCCCCGCGAAACTCCAAGTGGATCAACATCACGCCCATCCAAAATATGTGGGAGCAACTTCAGCTCACCTACGCATACGGTGTGGACAAGCT
>JAIKYL010000178.1 GCA_024683255.1 Bacteroidales bacterium
CCTTGAAATATTCTCTCAAGTAACATATTGCCGTGGCTATAGCGGTGAGGAACCACCTCTTCCCATTCCGAACAGAGAAGTTAAGCTCACCATCGCCGATGGTACTGACCCACCAGTTGGGAGAGTAGGTAGCTGCGGTTCTTCGAAAACCTCGATGGTCTAGCGACCACCGAGGTTTTTTTGTCGAAGAACCGCACCTACCAGGGGGCTTACGTTACCCTCTCCCTAAATCCCTCCCCTCGGGGGAGGGACTCGGCGGCAGAAGCCGCCGTTCGCTTCGCTCAGAAAAAGGGTTACGTGTAGAGTCCGCCGTTGATGGAGATTACTTCGCCGGTGATGTAGGAGGAATCGGGGGAGGCCAAGAAGCCCACCAGGGCTGCTACCTCTTCCGGATCACCGAAACGGGCTGCTGGAATGTCTTTCTTGAGGGTGGCTTCGTCCAGGCCTTCCACCATGTCCGTGTGGATGAAACCGGGAGCTACTGCATTCACGGTCACTTTCTTACGGGCTACCTCCTGGGCCAGCGCCTTGGTGGCGGCAATGAGTCCGCCCTTGGCGGCCGAATAGTTTGTCTGGCCGGGAAGGCCCTTGATTCCACTTAGGGAAGTCACATTGATAATACGGCCGAATTTGTGCAGCAGCATGGGCTGAAGAACCGCGTGCGTCACGTTATAAAACCCGTTCAGGGTGGTGTCCAACACGGTTTTCCAATCATCGGCCTCCATCCAGATGAGCAGATTGTCCCGCCGGATTCCGGCGTTATTTACCAGCACCTCTATATAGTCCTCCGGATGGGCTGCCTGCCAGCCTTCTATGGCCGATTTTACGGCGTTAGCATCGGCCACGTCAAAGCGGAGCAGCTCTCCGTGCCCGTCCAGGGAGGACAGCGTCTCTTCTGCGGCTGCGGTGTTGGATACGTAGTTGATAAGGACCTCGTAGCCCATACCGTAAAGCTTCTGACAGACGGCCCTGCCGATTCCTCGGCTTCCGCCGGTGACTAATGCGTACTTCATTGTGCAAAAATGAACATTTGGTTAATCTTTTCCGCGCCCAGTATTACGGAACAGGTGCGGACAGCCGTATAACTCACCCCCAGGACGCCGTGCAGGCCCAGATTCTGTCCGGTGAGATAGAGCCCGGGTAGCGGCGTGCGGGGCGAAACCACGCAGACGCTTAGCTGCGACTGCTGTTTGAGGATACCATAGGCCGATCCTCCCGGCGTACCGGTATAACGCCTCCAGGTGTCCGGCGTGCTGGTCCAGAACTCTTCCACAGCATTTTCCAGCCCCGTAATAACGGCCGATGCCCGTGAGATACAGGCCTTGGCAAACGCTTCACGGTCCGTAATGGCCTCCTCTACATGGGTCATCAGATCCAGGGAGAGGGCATAACCCTGGTCATCGGCATTCCCGAAATGCACCAGCATTCCGTCTATGGAGATGGCGTGGTCTATATATCGTATCTGCTTCTGTTTCAGTTTGATATAGGTGGTGAAGATGCCGCTTCCGTTCCGAAGGATAGAAAGGCGTTTCATATACGAAGACCGGAGCGACGGACGCACCAGTGCGGCGGTTTCCAGGGGATGAATGTCGGACACCACAATGCCCTGATAAGTGCTTCCATCGGCACAGAGTACTTGGCAGGGACCGTCGTCGGAGGGGCTTATCCGTACCACCTCTTTCCGGGTGAGAACGTGGCCGCCGCGGGAGCGGATATCATCGGCAATGGCCTGGGCCAGAACCTGTCCGCCGCCATCCAGCCGCCAGCTTCCGTTCATGAAATGATATGCTATGTGGGCGTATTCGTGCAGGGATACTTCGCTTAGGGGAGACTGCAGCCGGAGCGTGGCACCCAGCATCACCCTGGGATCCAGTCCGGCATTTTTTAGCCATTCGGCGGCGCTGGAAGAGGCTTCTTCGGGGAATTCCGTCCCAATGTAGTATGCCAGCGGCTTCAAGCGGGCCAGGGCGGGAACATCGGCCGGATGCGGAAGAGAATGGGAAATGCCGTCCACTACAACCTGGTCCGGGGAGGTAACCTTCCGCCAGGGCAGACGCATTAGGTCCAGCGGCTCAAAAACGCGGAACAGAGGCTCTCCGGGGGCCAGGCCGGCCACCGAATGGAAGCCCGTGTCGAAGCGGATACCGCCTCTGACGAACGACTGCAGGCAGCCGCCCATCTGCGCCCCGCGTTCCAGCACGGTCACTTTGTATCCCTGCCTTGACAGAATGGAACCGCAGAGCAGGCCTCCCAGTCCGGAACCAATTACTACAGCACTAGACATCTCTGATGATGAGGGTGGAATTGGTCCCGCCAAAGCCGAAGGAGTTGGACAGGAAGGTATCGAATTTCCGCTCCAGGCGGGTGGCGGGGATCCACAGGTGACAGGAATCCTCGTCCGGATGCTCAAAATTGATATTGGGAGCCACAAAGCCGCCTTTCATCATAAGGGTGGAATAAATGACCTCTGAGGCCCCTGCCATCCACATTTCGTGTCCGGTCTGGGACTTGGTGGACGTGATGGGGACGGTCTTTTCTCCCAGTACCCGCAGCAGGGCCTTGGCCTCGTTGGCATCTCCCACATGGGTGGAAGTGGCGTGCGCGTTCACATAGCCGATCTCCTTGAGGGAAACGCCGGCGCGGCGGATGGCCATCTCCAGCGAGCGGGCCGGTCCGTCCACGTTGGGGGAGGAAATGTGGTCTCCGTTGGCGGAGAAGCCGTATCCCAGGACTTCGGCCAGGATGGGCGCACCGCGCTTTACGGCCGATTCGTAGCTTTCCAGGATTACCGTGGCTGCGCCGCCGCTGGGGATGAGTCCGTCGCGGTCCCGGTCGAAGGGCCGGCTGGCCGCTGCCGGATTGTCTTCCCGCATGGAGAAGGCGGAAATGCCGTCAAAGGAGCCTGTAGCAGCCATATTCACTTCCTGTGCGCCGCCGCAGACCACCATTTCCTGCAGTCCGTTCTGAATGAGCAGGGCCCCCAGGCCGATGGCGTGGGATCCGCTGGCGCAGGCACCTGAAACCGTGAGGTTGATGCCCTTGAGGCGGAAAATGACGCCGAGATTCATGGTCACGGTGGAATTCATGGACTGGAAGATGGCTCCGCTGCCGCAGAGCATGGTATCATGCTTCTCGATGATCTTGGCCACGGATTTATACACCGCATCGGCCGTGCTGTCGTTGCCGTAAAGCAGGCCCACCTCATGGTTGTCCAGGTAATCCTGGTCTATGCCGGCATGACGGAGGGCGTCCCGGGTGGCGCAATACGCATATTGGGCGGGTTCCGGCATATAGACCCGCTGGGAGCGGGGGAGTTCTTCCTTCAGTTCCGGTTTGGGCACGGAACCGGTGAGGCCGGAACGGAAGCCCATGGCCTTGCGCTCCGGATCCAGGACTATCCCGGATTTCCCTTGATAGAGGGAATCCCGCACCTGGTCCAGGGTATTGCCCAGGCAGGACCAGATGCCCATGCCCGTTATGACGACTCTTTGCATCATGAGTGAATATTCGTTATTAATATGCAAAGATACTGAAAAAATAGCTATATTTGTCATTATTCGTAAAGTACTGACAGGTATGGAATACAGACCTTTGACTGAGGCCGAAATCAAGTGCCTCGAAGAGCGGGGTTGCAAGTCGGACGACTGGTCCACCGTAGAAACCTCGGACCCCTCCACCATCAAGTATATCAGAAACGTCCGTTTTTCCGGGCAAGTCCGTTTTGGCAGCTTCAAGTCCAGCATTACCCTTTCCGGCGGTCTCAAAAAGCATTCCGGCCTCCGGAACGCCACCCTGCACAATGTCACGGTGGGAGACAATGCCCTGGTAGAGAACATTACGGACTATATTGCCAATTACGACATTGGAGAAAACACATACATTGAGAATGTAGACATTATCCTCACGGACGGGAAAGCCCGTTTTGGAAACGGCGTGGAAGTGTCCGTGCTCAATGAAACGGGGGGACGTGAGGTAAAGATCTATGACAGGCTCAGTTCCCAGACCGCCTATGTCCTGGCCATGTACCGCCATCGGCCGGATGTGATTGCCCGCATCAACGGGCTCATTGAGGATTATGCAGAGAAGCATTCCTCCACCAGGGGCTTTATCGGCAGCAATGTGTCCATCCGCAACACCCGTTATATCAGGGATGTGCGCATTGGGGACGGGGCCGATATCTTTGGGGTGAGCCGCCTCAAGAACGGCAGCGTGAACAGCAACATGGCGGCGCCGGTCACCATCGGCCACGGCGTCATTGCCGATGATTTCATCATCTGCAGCGGCTCTTCCGTTACGGACAACACTACCTTGGAACGCTGTTTCGTGGGGCAGAGCTGCCACATGGGGCACGGTTACAGCGCTTCGGATTCGCTCTTCTTCAGCAACTGCCAGGAGGAGAACGGTGAGGCCTGCGCCATCTTTGCCGGTCCTTTCACGGTAACGCACCACAAGTCCAGTCTCCTCATCGCCGGCATGTTCTCCTTCATGAACGCCGGCAGCGGCTCCAACCAGAGTAACCACATGTACAAGCTGGGACCCATCCACCAGGGTGTGCTGGAGAGAGGCTCCAAGACCGCGTCGGATTCCTACGTGCTCTGGCCT
>JAIKYL010000197.1 GCA_024683255.1 Bacteroidales bacterium
AATACCATATTCTTCCTTCAGGATCTTAGCGAGTTCCTGGACATCTTTGACGGTGAGGTTTACCAATTCCTCTGCGAGAACTTTAATGTCTGCCATAATTGTAATATTTTAAAATTGTTATTATTAGTTTTTCTTTTCTTCGATGGTCTTGAGGACTCCGGCGATGGTCTGGCCGCCGGCGTTCTGCAGGGCGGAAACCACGTTCTGCAGCGGAGACTGCAGCATGCCGATGATTTGTCCGATGAGTTCCTCGCGAGACTTGATATTGACCAGCTCCTCGATCTTGTCGGCACCTACGAATGCGCATTCCTGCACATAGGCTGCCTTGAGGGCGGGCTTTTCCTTACCGGCCTTGTTGTACTTCTTGATGAGCTTGGCGGGAACGGCCGGAGCTTCGGTGTACATGATGGCGGTGTTGCCTTCCAGGGCGGGGACCAGGAGGTCCATTTCCGCGTTCTGGGCGTCCTTGATCACCTTGTGGAACAGGGTGTTCTTCACGACGGTGAGTTTGATGCCCTCGTTGAAGCACTCGCGGCGCAGGGCGGCGGTGTCACCGGCATTGAGACCGGCGATGTCAACGATATAGAAGTTGGGAGTCTTGGCGATGTTGGCCTTGATGGCTGCGATAACCTGTTCTTTCAGTTCCTTTTTCATTTGTCTATCCTCCTACAGATTATTCAGCGGTGAAACCTTTGACATCGACCTTCACGGCCGGGCTCATGGTGGTGCACAGGGTGCAGCCCTTGAAGTAGGTGCCCTTCAGGGTCTGGGGCTTGAGCTTCAGGACGGCGGAGACGAAAGCACGGGCGTTCTCTTCAATCTGCTGGGCAGAGAAGGAGGCCTTGCCGATAGCGGCATGGATAATGCCGGTCTTGTCCACCTTGAAGTCAATCTTACCACCCTTCACATCCTTGACGGCGGCGCCGATTTCCATGGTCACGGTGCCGGTCTTGGGGTTAGGCATGAGGCCGCGGGGGCCCAGGATACGGCCGATCTGGCCAACCTTTGCCATCACGGAAGGGGTGCAGATGATAACATCCACGTCGGTCCAACCGTCTTTGATCTTCTGGATATAGTCGTCCAGACCCACATAGTCGGCGCCGGCTTCCTTGGCTTCGTTCTCCTTGTCGGGGGTGCAGAGCACCAGCACGCGGGTAACCTTACCGGTACCGTTGGGGAGGGTGACAACGCCACGGATCATCTGGTTGGCCTTACGGGGGTCAACACCCAGGTTGGTGGTGATTTCCACGGATGCGTCGAACTTGGTATAGGTAATCTCCTTCAGAATTGCGCAAGCATCGGTGAGGGAGTAAACCTGCGTCTTGTCATACTTGGCAAGGACGTCTTTCTGGTTTTTGGTCAGTTTGCTCATAGTTGCTTACGTATTAGAGGTTCTCGGGAAATTCGCCTTCCACCTTGATACCCATGGAACGGGCGGTGCCGGCCACCATCTTCATGGCGCTGGCCAGGGTGAATGCATTGAGGTCCGGCATCTTGGACTGGGCAATCTGCTTCACCTGGTCCCAGGTGACAGTTGCAACTTTCTTACGGTTAGGCTCACCGGAAGCCTTGCTGATCTTGGCGGCTTCCTTGAGGGATACGGCCACGGGGGGCTGCTTGACCTCGAACGAGAAGGACTTGTCGCTGAACACCGTGATAACCACAGGGAGGACCTTACCGGCCTGATCCTGGGTACGGGCGTTGAACTGCTTGCAGAAGTCCATGATGTTGAGGCCCTTGGAACCAAGTGCAGGTCCTACCGGGGGCGCAGGATTCGCTGCTCCGCCTTTGATCTGGAGCTTAATGAATCCGGTAACTTCTTTTGCCATGATTTATACTACTCTTTAGTTACTTGTGTAAAGCTGAGTTCCAGAAGGGTCTTCCTTCCGAAGATCACAACCACTACCTTGAGCTTGCTACGCTCCTGGAGAATGTCTTCTACGGTGCCACTGAAACCGCTGAACGGACCGTCCGTGATGCGGACGCTCTCACCCACGGTGAAATTCACCTCAGTTTCGGCTGCATTGACGGCGTTCTCGTCCTGGACGCCGAGGATGCGCTGGGCTTCCTCGTCACGGATGGGAACAGGGACACGTTCGGTGGGACCGTTGCCGGTCTTTTCCGTAAGGAATCCGGACATACCGGGGATACCGTTGCGAATCACATACTCAAGGTCCGGATTCAGTTCGGCATGAATGAGCACATAGCCCGGGAAGAGGAGTCTTTCCACCTCTTTCCGCTTGCCGTTCTTTGTGACGATCTCCTTCTTGACAGGCACAAGCACCTGATCCACAATTGCTTGCAGATCGGCGTGTCTCTCAATTTCCTTGACCAGGTATTCGGCGGCTTTCTTTTCCTTGGTTCCCGCGGTACGGAGTACGTACCATTTCTTGTCAGCCATAAGGTTTTTTAATCAGTTACAGTGCGTAAATAAACTCCATCAGGTGCTGGAAAGCAAAGTCAATCAGGAAAATAACCACGGCGAGGATAATGGTGGCAACCAGCACAAGCAGTGCAGAGTCCTGCAGCTTCTGCCAAGTGGGCCATGTTACCTTCTTCGCGAGTTCCTGATAGGACTCCTTCAGATAGTTAATGAACTTTCTCATCTTTGCTTACAATGGACCGGGGGAAAATTGGAAGCGGGAATCCTCCAGTCTTACGTTAAACATTTACCAAATCGTAACCTTTGATATTGCAGGGGAAGCAGGATTCGAACCCACATCGACGGTTTTGGAGACCGCTGAACTACCCTTGTTCTATTCCCCTGTGGGAAGTGAGAGCCCACGTCTGGACTCTCACTTTTGTAATGGCATCGGGAATTACTCGATCACCTTGATCACCTGACCGGCGCCCACGGTACGGCCACCTTCGCGGATAGCGAACTGCAGGCCTTCGTTCATAGCAACCGGAGTGATGAGCTTCACGGTGATTTCCACGTTATCGCCAGGCATCACCATCTCTACGCCGTCCGGGAGCATGATCTCACCGGTAACGTCAAGAGTACGGATGAAGAACTGAGGACGATAATGATTGTGGAACGGGGTGTGACGACCACCTTCTTCCTTCTTCAGCACATAGATCTGAGCCTTGAACTCGGTATGAGGAGTGATGGACTTGGGCTTGGCAACAACCTCACCACGCTTCACTTCCTTCTTGTCAATACCGCGGAGGAGCAGACCTACATTGTCACCGGCCTCACCCTGAGGGAGGAGCTTGCGAAACATTTCCACACCGGTAACAACGGTGTTGCGGGGCTCATCGCCGAAACCGACGAGTTCCACCGGGTCGTTCACGTGGATGGTACCGGACTCGATACGGCCAGTAACCACAGTACCACGGCCAGTGATGGAGAAGATGTCCTCGATAGGCATCAGGAAGTCCTTGTCAACCAGACGCTCCGGCAGCGGGATGTACTCATCCACAGCGTTCATGAGCTCCATGACCTTGTCTTCCCACTGCTTTTCACCGTTCAGAGCACCAAGTGCAGAACCACGGATGATGGGGCAATCCTCATCGAACTTGTAGAAAGCGAGGAGGTCGCGGATTTCCATCTCAACGAGGTCGAGCATTTCCTCATCGTCCACAAGATCCACCTTGTTCATGAAAACGAGGATCTTCGGCACGTTAACCTGACGGGCGAGCAGGATGTGCTCACGGGTCTGAGGCATAGGACCGTCAGTGGATGCTACAACAAGGATAGCACCGTCCATCTGGGCAGCACCGGTAACCATGTTCTTCACATAGTCGGCGTGGCCAGGGCAGTCAACATGAGCGTAGTGACGCTTCTCGGTCTCGTACTCAACGTGAGCGGTGTTGATGGTGATACCACGCTCCTTCTCTTCCGGAGCATTGTCGATCTGATCGAAGGTCTTGATCTTGTCGGAGTTGCCGGAAACACGCTCTGCCAGCACCTTGGTAATGGCGGCGGTGAGGGTGGTCTTACCGTGGTCAACATGGCCGATAGTACCGATGTTGACATGCGGTTTGGTTCTCTGGAATGTTTCTTTTGCCATAATTTTATTTATTGTTTAAACAATTGTTGTCTAACCAAAGGGCCGTAACCCAAAAAAAGAGCCGGTGATGGGAATTGAACTCATGACCTCATCCTTACCAAGGATGCGCTCTACCCCTGAGCTACACCGGCTTACAGTATGTCTGGGAGCGGAAAACGAGGTTCGAACTCGCGACCCTCAGCTTGGAAGGCTGATGCTCTACCAACTGAGCTACTTCCGCCTTTTTCTTCGAAAAAGTCGGGTTTCTTGGCGGCGCCTCGGAAATACAAGTAAACTTGATATTTCGCTCGGCTTGCACAAGAACTCCGCATCTTGGCACTTCGTAGCACCATCCGAAGATGAGTGGGAGGAGGTGGACTCGAACCACCGAACCCGAAGGAGCGGATTTACAGTCCGCCGCAATTGCCGCTATGCGATCCTCCCAAGTTAGCTTTCCAGTATTTCAAAGCTCCTTTGAGCCGATAGAGGGATTCGAACCCACGACCCCGAGATTACAAATCACGTGCTCTGGCCAACTGAGCTATATCGGCAGCTCATTTGAATCCTTCAATCGCTGAAAGGACTGCAAAGGTAGAAAGTTTTTCTGAATCCACAAAATATTTTTGGGATTTTTTAACGAAAGACGCGTATCTCCTGCCGGACGACGCCGATTCCCGAGACGGTGAGGATGGCCCGGCCGGGCTCACCGGTACTTTGCAGGAGCACTTGGGCCAGGCCGTTGAAGGTCTTCACGCGGAAGCTGCGGGCATCCGGCCGGTCCGGACGCTCCCGCTCCTGCCAGGCAGGATCGCCGTTCCCCACACCCAGGATCCGGACGGGGCCGTCCACCTCCAGGGTGAGCCACTCGCAGGCATCCGGGACAAAGCGGCCCTTCCGGTCCTGCAGGCCGATGTTCACCACGGCCAGGTCCCGGCCATCGGCCCGGATCTCCGTCCTGTCGGCCTCCAGCGCCACGGCGGAAGCCTTTTCCGTTGTCTCGAGCGTCTCCGTCAGGACTTTCCGTCCCTTCCGATATCCTGTAGCCACCACCTTGCCGGGCCTGTAGACAGCCTCCCAGCTAAGGTAGCCGCCACGTTCCATCTTCTTGCGGCCCAGGCGCTTCCCGTTCACCGTAAGCTCCACCTCGTCGCAATTGCCGTATACCCAGACGCCGATCTTCTCCCCTTCGTGTCCCTGCAGGTTCCAGTGCGGGAATACGTGCAGCACCGGTTCCTCCGTCCACCAGGCCTTCAGGTACCAGGCTTCGTCCTTGGGGAACCCGCAGTAATCCAGGATGCCGAATTCGGAACCGGTGGCCGGGAAGGAAAGCGGGTTGGGCTCTCCCCGGTAGTCGAAGCCGGTCCAGTAGAAGAGTCCGCCCAGCCAGGGGCGTTCCTCATAAAACTTCCAGCCCCGGCCGATGACGTTGAAGGTGCTGTCGCGGGTATCGTTCCGGCGGTTCAGCGATGCCATCCGGCCCTGCTCCGGCTGGTCGAAGTAGATGCCCCGCGTGCCGCATCCGGTAGTCTCCTCCGTTCCCACGGCCTTCCGCTGCGGGTACTGCACCCGCAAATCGTCTATCTTGTGCTGCTGGATGTAATTGTAGCCTGCCACATCGGCCGTAATCAGGATATGCGGTCCGGAGCTGGAGGCCACCGTCATCGGCCGGGTAGGGTCCAGCCGGTGGCAATACTCCCGCATGGACTCCGTAATCTTGGTGCCCTTGTCCTTCCATTCCGTCCCCCATTCCTCGTTGCCTA
>JAIKYL010000222.1 GCA_024683255.1 Bacteroidales bacterium
CCTCAGCTGGCAAACCTACAAGCTCACCAACTGGACCAACAGCTACTTCGCTTTCAACGACGGTATTTCGCATAACCTCAGCTATACCATCCAGCTGTCCCGCAATTCCTCGGACCAGCAGATCTATCCGCGTTCCGGTGCGGAGTTCTCCGCCTCGCTGCAGTTCACCCCTCCGTATTCCCTCTTCCGGAAATATACGTACGACGAGAACGGCAACAAGGTCAACGTGAACAGCTGGCGGGACGTCAATTATGACAACTGGACATCGGCTCAGCGCTATAAGTGGATCGAATACCACAAGTGGAAGTTCAACGGCACGGTGTATTCCAAGCTCATCGGAGACCTGGTGCTCATGACCCGTGCCCAGTTCGGCTATCTGGGCTATTACAACCGCAACTGGGGTTATTCTCCGTTCGAGAATTTCCAGGTTGGTGGCGACGGTATGTCGGGTTATATGACCTACGGCGCGGAAATCGTTTCCCTGCGCGGTTATGAGGATTATTCCCTTACACCTAAGAAGCTTACTCCGTACAGCCAGGCCGGCTTAAGCTACGCCGGTAACGTGTACGATAAATTTACGGTGGAACTCCGCTACCCGGTAATCCTGCAGCCGCAGTCCACCATCTTCGTGCTGGCCTTCCTGGAAGGCGGTAACTGCTGGAGCGACATCCGGGAGTTCAATCCGTTCCAGATCAAACGTAGCGCAGGTGTGGGTGTACGCATCTTCCTGCCCATGATCGGCCTCCTGGGTGTAGACTGGGGCTGGGGCTTCGACGACTCGGTGGACGGCGGAAGCCACTTCCATTTTGTACTTGGTCAGCAATTCTAGGCATTTTATTTGTAATAGGATACAGAAACAGAAACAAAATTTAACAAACAATAATATGAAAAAGATTTTCGTGATTGCCCTTGCGGCACTGGTTACCCTGTCCGCATCTGCCCAGCAGTTCGCCCGTGTTAACTTCAATGAGCTGGTGATGCTCATGCCGGAAATGGACCAGGCCCGCGAGGTTATCAACGCTTCCCAGAAGGAAGCCGAGGAAACTTATGGTGCCATGGTGGAGGAATACCAGACCAAGGCCAATCAGTATCAGCAGAAGCAGGCCACCTGGACCGCCGCCATCCGCGAAAGCAAGGAGCGTGAACTGATGGACATCCAGAACCGTCTCCAGGAATTCCAGCAGACCATTTCCCAGGAACTCCAGCAGCAGCAGAACCAGCTGATGGCCCCCATCCAGGAGAAGGCCCAGAAGGCTGTGGCCGATCTGGCCAAGGCCAAAGGCTATGCCGCCGTCTTTGATGTTTCCCAGTTCCTGTATTATAGTGAGACGGTCATAGTGGACCTTACTGCCGAAGCCCGCAAGGCCCTTGGCATCCCTGCCGACCGCACCCTTGAGTCCCTGCAGGCAGAGCTCCAGGCCCAAGCCTCCGCGGCACAGCAGTAATTGCTTCATTTTTCTTAAAAATTAATTGGGAATTCCCTTTTTATTCTTTACATTTGTAACGGAATTAAAGGGAATTCCTAATTTTTATAATAACACGAAACAAACCAATTTAAAATGAAAACTACAGACATCATGGCCCGCCTCCAGGCCAAGTATCCGCTGGAGAAAGAGTACCTGCAGGCTGTTCAGGAAGTGCTCGAATCCATTGAAGATGTGTACAACCAGCATCCGGAATTCGAAAAAGCCAAGATTGTTGAACGTATCGTGGAACCGGACCGTATCTTCACGTTCCGTGTTACCTGGATTGACGATAAAGGTGAGGTCCAGACCAACACCGGTTACCGTATCCAGTTCAACAGCGCCATCGGCCCGTACAAGGGCGGACTGCGTTTCCACAGGGCTGTGACCCCTTCCATGCTCAAGTTCCTGGGCTTTGAACAGACCTTCAAGAATGCCCTCACCACCCTGCCGATGGGCGGCGCCAAGGGCGGCAGCGACTTCGACCCCGTGGGCAAGTCCAACGACGAAATCATGCGTTTCTGCCAGGCTTTCATGCTGGAGCTGTGGAACTGCATCGGCCCGGACCAGGATATTCCTGCCGGTGACGTGGGCGTGGGCGGCCGTGAAATCGGCTTCCTCTATGGTATGTACAAGAAACTGGCCCGCCAGTACAACACCGGTGTTCTCACCGGCAAGGGCGGTACCTGGGGCGGCTCCATCCTCCGTCCGGAGGCCACCGGTTTCGGTGCCCTGTACTTCACCCAGCACCTGCTGCAGAAGGCCGGCAAGGACATCAAGGGCAAGAAAGTGGCCCTCTCCGGCTTCGGTAACGTGGCCTGGGGCGCTGCCCAGAAGGCCACTGAGCTGGGCGCCAAGGTAGTTGCCATCTCCGGCCCGGACGGCGTCTGCGAGATCCCGGACGGCATTACCGCCGAAATGATCGACTATATGCTTGTGATGCGTGCTTCCAACCGCAACATGGTGGAAGACATGGCCACCAAGTTCCCCGGCAAGGCCAAGTTCACTGCCGGCAAGAAGGCCTGGAGCATCCCTTGCGACATCGCTCTCCCTTGCGCTTTCCAGAACGAACTGTCCGAGGAAGACGCCAAGGAACTGAAGGCCAACGGCTGCTGGTGCTGCTGCGAGGTCTCCAACATGGGTTGCCAGCCTGGTGCCATCCATTTCTTCCAGCATAACGGCGTGCTCTTCGCCCCCGGTAAGGCTGTGAACGCCGGTGGTGTGGCAACCTCCGGTCTGGAAATGACCCAGAATGCAGAGCATATCTCCTGGAGCGGCAAGGAAGTGGACGAGAAGCTTCACTTCATCATGCAGTCCATCCACGAGCAGTGCGTCAAGTACGGCACCCAGCCGGACGGCTCCGTGGACTATGTGAAGGGCGCCAACATCGCCGGCTTCATGAAGGTGGCCACCGCCATGCTCGAGCAGGGTACCATCTAATTTTTCCACCAATTGAAAAAGGGCTGGTTTCCAACAAGGAACCAGCCCTTTTTGTTTGCTTATCCGGCCAAATATGACTAAATTTGCGTCGCAAAAAAGTAAGGTATTAAAAATAGTATAATGTCTACTAAAAAACTGAATCCGAAGTATTGTATCTTCCTGCCAATTGTGCTGGCAATCACAATCTTCCTCTGGGCTGTGCCCGTTTCTTTTTTCGGCATTGAAGAGCTTACTGTCGTGCAGCAGCGCGTGATCGCCCTCTTCGCTTTTGCCGCTCTCATGTGGATTTTTGAGATTATCCCCAACTGGACCACCTCCCTCCTGGTAATAGTGATATCCCTTCTTACTGTTTCGGATAAGGGTATCGGCTTTTTCTGCGACCCTCAGTACGGAACGCTGGTAGGCTACAAGAGCCTCATGTCGGCCTTCGCAGACCCTGT
>JAIKYL010000020.1 GCA_024683255.1 Bacteroidales bacterium
CCCATCAAGGGAGACCTCAAGTACGGCGCCAAACGCTCCAATCCGGACGGAGGCATCTCCCTCCTTGCCCGCCATATACAGTTCATCCACCCCGTCAAAAAGACCGAGGTGGATGTAACCGCCCCTGTTCCGGATAGCTGGAAAGGGATTCAGGGATAACGCCCGGGTGGTTATTAGTTATCTTTTTCTTCTGTATTTCTCCCGTACGCGGGCGCACCATTCACTGGGCGCCTCCCCCATCACCTTCTTGAAACTCTGGAAAAAGGAAGTGGGCGAATGGAAACCGGAAAGTTCCGCCAGCTCACTTACCCGCAGGCTCATATTGTTCCGGAACAGGTCCATGGCATACATGACCCTGTAATAGTTCACGTACTGCCTGAAATTCTTTCCGGAAAAATGGTTGATGGTCTTGGAGAGATACACTCTGTTGGTATAAAGGGCATTGGCCAGATCCTGGAGCGAAAAGGCATCTACCAGGAATGGCTTGTGTTCCGTCATGTACCTGCAAACTTTGTCGTAAAGGAATTGATCGATCGCCAACATTTCGAAGTCCGACACCAGGGCTCCCTGGGAGGGAGTCGCCGGAGGAAGGCTCTGCCCCTTGTGGGCAGGCCGATGAGGGGTCCTCATCTTGCGCAGGCGCAGGAACAACCAAACCGCCACAGCCACCGCCGCCGCAACAATGAGACCCGCCGACAAAATAAGTAGGCTCATGTTTAGTACGGTTGTACCCGGGCGCGTATCCCTATTTCAAAGAGCTATTTCTTGATGGTATCGAAGCCTTTGCCGTACACTCCGTTCACGGAGCTCACGGACAGGAAGGCCGTGGAATCTATCTGCTTGATGTACTTCAGGAGCAGGTTCAGGTCCGTCTTGCGGGTAAGGACCATGAGCACCTTGGTGTCCTGCTTGGTGTACCAGCCCTTGCCGTCCAGCACGGTAACACCGCGGTGCAGATCGTGCGTGATGGCATCGGCAATCTTATCGTATTGGGAGGACAGGATAAACAGCTGCACACTCTGCTGGGAGCCGGAAATGTACATGTCCAGCACGTAGCTGTTCACCGTGACCAGGATTAGGCCGTATACCACGGTTGTGATCTTGTCGGCGAATGGCATCAGATGCGTGAGCGCCTTGCCATCGGCATCCATGAGGGCGGCGCCGGTCTGCGGGTCCACATCGGCCACGTAGGACGGGACGATGAGGGAAGACATGATGATGATGAAATCCAGGAAGAGGATCACCTTGCCCGGCGACACGTTGTGGTACTTGGTATAAATGAGGGCAATGATGTCCGTTCCGCCTGTGCTGCCGCCGTTGGAAATGCTCATGCCGATGCCGATACCGGCCATGAGGCCGCCCATCAGCACCGACATCAGCTTGCCGTTCTGCAGGGCCAGCGTGTTGATGATGGTATCAGGAACCACCCCGGGCAAGAACCGCATGGCCAGTGAAGCCAGGATGATGGCATAGAAAGTCTTGGCGCCGAAGCCCATGCCCAGGATGATTACGGCGGCCGCCATGAGGATGGCATTGAGTACAAAGTAGCTGTAACCCATCTGGATCACGCCCTGGGTGGCATACTGGATCATGGAACTGATACCGGAGACACCTCCGCCCACCAAGTTGTTGGGGATGAGGAAGATGACCCATCCCAACACGTAAATCAGGATGCCCAGGGTGACCAGCAGCCACTCCTTAACCTGGGTTAGAACGGTTTTCTTTAAAGCCATAACTACTTTTTCTTCTTTAATTTGTTAAGTCCGGTCTTCATCTCGTCGAAGCCTTCACCGTACACATTGTTGGCGGGGACCACGGTAACAAAGGCCTTGGGGTCTATTTCCTTGATGGCCTTCACCAGGCCGGGAAGTTCTGTCTTACGGATCATGACCAGAAGCACCTGACGGTCCAGCTGGGTGTACCAGCCCACGGAGCGGAGCGCGGTAACACCCCGGCCCATCTCCTTGTTGATATAGTCTCCAATCTTGGGGTAATGGTCCGAGAACACCAGCACCTGCACGGCCGATTCCTTACCCATCATCACCATGTCCAGGGCCAGGGCGAAGGTACCCATACAGATGTAACCATAAATGACATCGGCAAAGCTGTGGCCGGGGACGAACATCAAAAGGCCGATCACTATGAAGTCCGACACCAGGTAGAACCGGCCCAGGGATACCGGCCAGAACTTGTTGATGATCAGCGCCAGGATATCCGTTCCGCCGGTGGAACCACCCCGGAGCAACACCAGGCCCAGGCCCACGGCTTCCAGCAGACCGCCGATAACCGGCACCAGCACCTTCTCTCCCAGCGCCAGCGGCTGCCCGGGAAGGGACTTGAGAACCATGAGGTTATCTCCACCCAGAAAACGGAACAGCAGAGAAGTAAGGACGATGGTATAGACGGTCTTGATGCCGAAGCTGCGTCCCAGCACGATCCAGGCGATGATCAGGAGCACGGCATTGATGCCGAAATTCCAGTATTCCACCGGAACGCCCGTTACCATGGACAGCAGGGCGCAAATGCCGGTGAGACCACCGTCGATGATGCCGTTGGGGAGCAGGAAAGACGTCCACCCCATCACAAACAGCGTAGCACCGAAAGTGATTAGGATATAGTCAAAAATAGTAATGAGTACCTTTCTGGTGAGCGGTTTCATAAAGAGCTATTTAATAACCACATTGACAATTCGGCCGGGAACCACAATCACCTTGGCAATTGACTTATCTCCCACATACTGAGGCGTTTTCTCGTGGGCGCGCACAAGAGCCTCCACCTCTGCGGGGGATGCCGATGCGGGGGCGTCCACAAAGAAGCGCGTCTTACCGTTGAAGGAAACCGGGTAATTGACGGTGTTCTCCGCCGCCAGCTCTTCCTTGTACTCCGGGAAGGAGGCGTACACCACCGAAGTCTCATGGCCCAGCTGGTGCCACAGTTCCTCCGCAATATGCGGCGCAAACGGGCTCAGGAGTACGGTGAGCGGCTCCAGGATGGCCCGCTTGGAGCAGTTGCCCAGCTCGTTGAGCGCAATCATGAAGGCCGATATGGTGGTGTTATAGGAGAAGTTTTCAATATCTTCCTGTTCCTTGCCGATGAGCTTGTGCAGAGCCTTTAACTCATCTTTGGTGGGCTCCTCGTCCGTCACCAGCCACTTCTCGCGGTCCCAGAACAGGCGCCAGAACTTCTTGAGGAAGCGGTTCACGCCGTCGATGCCCTTGGTATCCCAGGGCTTGGCCTGCTCGATGGGACCCAGGAACATCTCGTACAGGCGGAGCGTATCGGCCCCGTAGGTGTCGCAGATCCTGTCCGGATTCACCACGTTGTACATGCTCTTGGACATCTTCTCAATGGCCCAGCCGCAGATGTACTCGCCGTTCTCCAGCACGAATTCCGCGTCCTTATAGTCCGGCCGCCAATTGCGGAAAGCCTCAATGTCCAGCCTGTCGTTGTACACAATGTTCACGTCCACGTGCACCGGAATGGTCTCGTACTGGTCCTTGAGACCGGCCGATATAAATTTGTTGGTACCGGGAACCAGATATACGAAATTGGAACGGCCCTGGATCATGCCCTGGTTGATGAGCTTGCAGAACGGTTCGTCTTCGCAGACATAGCCAAGGTCAAACAGGAACTTGTTCCAGAAACGGCTGTAAATTAGGTGTCCCGTGGCGTGCTCCGTACCACCCACATACAGGTCCACATTGCGCCAGTACTCATCGGCCTCTTTGGAAACCAGAGCCTTGTCATTGTGCGGATCCATGTAGCGCAGATAATATGCGCTGGAGCCGGCAAAACCGGGCATGGTGCTCTTTTCCAGCGGATATCCCTTGTAGGTCCAATCCTTGGCACGGGCCAGCGGCGGCTGTCCGTCCTCCGTGGGCTTGTACTGGTCAATCTCCGGGAGAGTGAGCGGCAGGTCTTCCATGGCAACCGGCGTAGCGATGCCGTCCTTGTAATAGATGGGGAAAGGCTCTCCCCAGTAGCGCTGACGGGAGAAAATGGCATCCCGGATGCGGTAATTCACCTTCCGGCGGCCGATGCCGTGCTCCTGGACATAGTCGATGGCGGCAGGGATGGCCTTCTTCACCGGAAGTCCGTTCAGGAATCCGCTGTTGCACATGACGCCTTCCTTGGCGTCCACACTCTGCTCGCTTACGTCCGCACCCTCGATTACCGGAACGATGGGAAGGTTGAACTTGCGGGCAAAGGCATAGTCCCGGCTGTCGTGGGCCGGAACGGCCATGATGGCGCCCGTTCCGTAGCCAGCCAGCACATATTCCGCAATCCACACCGGAACCTTGTCCCCGGTGAGCGGATTCACGGCATAGGAGCCGGAGAAAACGCCCGTAACGGCCTTCCCGGCAATTCTTTCCCGTTCCGTCTTTTTCTTTACCTGCTCCAGATAGGCCTCCACGGCTTCTTTCTGGTCCTTAGAGGTGAGCTTCTCTACCCATTCGCTTTCCGGGGCCAGCACCATGAAGGTGACGCCGAAGACCGTATCGGCCCGGGTGGTGAAGATGGTCATGTCGTATTCGGCGCCTTCGTTGGACACACGGAACACCATTTCCGCGCCCTCGCTGCGGCCGATCCAGTTGCGCTGCATCTCCTTGAGGGAATCCGTCCAGTCCAGGCGGTCCAACCCGTCCAGCAGGCGGCCGGCATAGGCCGATACCCGCAGCTGCCACTGGGTCATCTTCTTTTGGAACACCGGGAAACCGCCCCGCTCGGAGAAGCCGTCCTTCACCTCGTCATTGGCCAGCACCGTTCCCAGGGCCGGGCACCAGTTCACCGTGCTTTCGCCCTGGTACGCAATGCGGTAGCGCATGAGCGTATCGGCCTTTTCCTTCTCGGAGAAAGCCTTCCACTCAGCGGCAGTAAAGGCAGGGCCATCGCTGCAGGAAGCATCCACGGCGGTACTCCCCTCCTTCTCAAAAGCGGCTACCAGTTCCTCGATGGGACGGGCCTTCTGGAGAGCGTTGTCGTACCAGCTGCCGAACATCTTGAGGAAAGCCCACTGGGTCCACTTGTAGTAGTCCGGATCGCAGGTGCGGAATTCGCGGTCCCAGTCAAAGGAGAAGCCGATCCGGTCCAGCTGCTGCCTGTATCGGGCCACGTTGTCGTGCGTGGTCTTTTCCGGATGCTGACCCGTCTGGATGGCATACTGCTCGGCCGGCAGGCCGAAGGCGTCGTAGCCCATGGGATGCAGCACGTTGAAGCCCTTCAGGCGCTTGTAACGCGCAAAGATATCGCTGGCAATGTATCCCAGCGGATGTCCCACATGCAGTCCCGCACCGCTGGGATACGGGAACATGTCCAGGACATAGTATTTGGGTTTATCCTCCTTGTTGGCGGCATGGTAGGTCTTGTTCTTGGCCCACCACTCCTGCCATCTCTTCTCAATCTCTAAGAAATTGTAGTCCATATGTTATTTGATCGTTTTTCCGTTAATGCCGAAGCTGCCTTTCTTTTCCAGGCGGAACTCCACGGCCACCGTCATGGCCACCTTCGCCTTCTTGCCCCGGTGCCTGCCCGGTCGCCACTTGGGCGATGCGGCCACCACCCGGACGGCTTCTTCGTCCAGGCTGGCGTGGACGCCCCGGGCCACCTGGACATCCTCCACTTCTCCCTTCTCGTTAATCACGAAATCTACCAGCACGCGGCCCTGGATGCCGTTATCCACCGCATATTCCGGATACTTGAGATACTGGTATACCCACTTCTCCAGGAATACGCGCGGATCTGTGGAATTTAAGAACATGGGCTTGGTGTCCACGTCGCTGAAAGCCACAACATCCACCGGTCGGTTTACCCCGTGGGCGGCATCGTCGCTACGGAAGAGCGGACGCTCTCCGTTGCAGAGCCGCTGAACGTAATTGTATACATATTCCAGTTCCCGTTCCATGCCGTCGTAGTCCAGGATCTCCCAGCTGTCACGGCCTGTGTCGTGTTCCGGGTACCGGCCTGTTGTGAAGAGGATGGAGGGGATCTCTTTATCGTAGAAAGCGCGGTGGTCTCCGGAATAAGGTTCTGCGTTAAGCAGGGTGGGCTGTACAGGAAGCAGTTCTGTCTTAAGGGATTGCACCAGCACCGTAAGGTCTTCGTTGGCCGAGGGGTATGCATAGAAGGTTTCCGCTCCGGTTCCCACCATGTCCAGGTTCACCATGGCGTCTATGCAGTCCGCATCGGAAAAAGCCCGGTTAAGGAAATACCAGGAACCGGCGCAGGTTTCCTGCGAAGCGCCGAAAGCCACAAAGAGGACACTCCGGCGAAGCAGTGTCCGGGCATAGGAAAGCTTCTGGGCCAGTTCCAGCATCATGGCCAGGCCGGAGGCATTGCCGTTGGCGCCGTAATAGATGCGGCGCTGCGGTTCTCCGTCCACCGTTAGCGTGTCCGTGCCCAGGTTGTCCAGGCGGGCGCCTATCACAATGTAACGGCCGTTCAGGGATTTGTCCCAGCCCTGCAGGAAGCCCAGCACATTGCGGCTTTGCAGGGTATCGGCCCCTTTCAATACGCCAAAAGTGGAACCGCCTTCCGGACTCAATACGTCAATGCCGTACTCTTTGAGCCGGTTGGCCACATAGTCCGCCGCCAGTTTCTCTCCTTCGCTGCCCGCCTTCCGGCCCTCCAGTTCGGCCGATGCCAAATACGACACATGCTCCTTGAAAGCGCGGACTGTCTCCGAGTCTTCAAGGGCATCCAGCGCGGAACCGTTACGGAACTGGGCATGGACTAGCGTGGCGGCCGTCAGGGCCAGCAGAAAAGCGATGACCCTTCTCATCATTCATTCATAAGGATCCAACTGTCTTCCGGGCAAATGCCCTTTCCACGTAGCTGGCGGAGGTTTTTGAGCACCTCGTTAAGATCGTCCGAAGGACAGACGGAAACTGCCAGCAAGCCGTTGCGGAAGCTGATGATGGTGGCCGTATAGCCGGCCTCGTTGCACTTGGTGAGCTTACGCTCTGCATAGGCCCGGTTGCGGAAGGCACCAACCACGATGCAGTACTTGGTCTCCAGTTTGGTGGTGAAGAGACCTCCCATCTTGGACGGGTTCAGGATGGTTCCCCTGGCCTGTGACAGGGAATCCAGCAGATAGGTTTCCCGGGCGGCGATGGAATCGGCCAGGTGCTTTTTCACCTGCTCCATGGAGTCCAGGACAGCCTGGTGACGGGCCTCCTCGGCCTTAAGCTGCTCCGCGTAGATTTGCTTCACCTCTTCCGTGGTGGGGCGTCCGGCAATGCGCCGGACAAAGTCACAGCTGCCGGCAAGAAGGGTTGTAAGCGCAAGCGCGAGTATGAGGCTTTTTTTCATATACTAATCCTCCTAATTCTACAAAAATACGCATTTTTCCAAAATGAAGCCAAATAAATGTAGTATATTTGTGTGCGTATGAAGAAAACCATCCATTTGGAAGCCATGGACCCCATTGAAATTTTCGGGGTCGGTAACAAAATACTCACGGAATTCTGTTCCTATTTCCCGCACCTGAAGGTGGTCTCCCGGGGCAACGAACTCATGCTGGAAGGCCACGAAAGCGACATTGCGGAATTCAACATCCGCTTTGCCCAGCTGGTGGAAAAACGCCATCACAAGATGAATCTCACCGTGTATGACGTGGAAGACATCTTTTCCGGCAAAGGGGAAGACCATTTTGCCCTTTCCGGAGATGCCGTCATTGTGCACGGCACGGACGGTAAGGCCATCCGGGCCCGCAACAAAACCCAGCAGGAGCTGGTCAAGGCGTATTTCAGCCACGACCTGGTGTTTGCCGTAGGCCCCGCCGGCACCGGCAAAACCTATACGGCCATCGCCCTGGCGGTGCGGGCGCTCAAGAACCGTGAAATCAAACGCATCATCCTCACCCGCCCCGCCGTGGAAGCCGGTGAGCGCCTGGGCTTTCTGCCGGGAGATCTCAAAGACAAACTGGACCCGTATCTCCAACCTCTGTATGACGCCTTGTCGGACATGATTCCCTCACGCCGTCTGCATGAATTCATGGAAGACGGGACCATACAGATTGCCCCTCTGGCATACATGAGAGGCCGTACTCTGGACAAAGCCTGCGTAATTCTGGATGAAGCTCAGAACACAAATCTGGGACAGCTCAAAATGTTCCTCACCCGTATGGGTTCAAGCGCAAAATTCATAGTTACAGGTGATGCCACCCAGATAGACCTCCCCCGCCCTTCAGACTCCGGTCTTCTCCAGGGCATACGCCTTCTTGACGGCATCAAGGGAATAGCCACCATCCGCTTCAAGAATGAAGACATTGTGCGCCATCCCCTTGTGACC
>JAIKYL010000005.1 GCA_024683255.1 Bacteroidales bacterium
CCCGTAAAGAAGCCCGTGGACACCGGCCGAAGGATTTCCCATCCCAATGCCGAATCGGCCCTGAAAGCCGCTAAAAAGGCCTGTCTTGGCCATCCCGGCCGATGGTTCGGCCGCAGCTCTGACGACGGTTCCGGCGGCAGCTCCGGCAGCAAAGAAAAAGCCGTCTTCCTGGTGTACGAAGACGGCAAAGTTGTGGAGCGGCATGTGGTGCAGGAGATGCCCGGTCGGGGCCGGGCATGACGGTTAGGGCCGGGCATGACGGTTATGGGGCGGGCATGACGGTGCTACATAATTACTTCCCAGCTTCCGCCCTTGTCCGGGCCGTTTCTCTTGATACGGCCATCGGCTTTCAATTTGGCCAGTTGTTTCTCAATGGCCTTCTCCGTGACGCCAATCTCTTCGGAAAGTCTCTTTGCGGAATATTCGGGGTGGGCTTGGAGCAGCAAGAGGATTTTCTCCCTACTTTTTTGCTTTTTCTCCCCACTTTCTCCTGTAGATTTGAGATAGGTATTGATGTCCGTGGTGATTGTTTTAATCATCTCTTCTGCCATGAAATCCTGGAAGGAGGTGATGTCGTCAGATTCTCTCGTAGCAATCAAAGCATTGATATAGTCACCTTTATCTTCCTTCAACACCTTGGCCGGAACCAGAGAGAATTCAAACTGAATGTGGTTCATGATGAGCCGGGCTATTCTGCCGTTACCGTCGGCCCAGGGATGGATGGTAACTAAGCGATAGTGCGCCTCAAAACTGAGGTTATATCGCTCTGCCATAGACATTTTCTTTTCTCTCTGAGCGTTTAGCCAGTCGCAGAACTCCTGCAGTTTGGCGGGGACTTTCTGGAAGCTTATATAGGATTTTCCACCTACGCCAGCCATTACATTTACCAAGCGTAGGTCTCCATTTGCGGAAGAGAATTCTCCCAGCGCAGTTTTATAGGTGGAGCCCGTGTTTTGCATCACCAGTTTTGACAGGGCTTTCAGTACATCGACAGTGATGGGAGTCTTCTCCTTTGCCAGCCTGATGCTTTCTTCGTAGGCCCGTTTCAAGTCCAGATTCATCATCTGCTCCACGATTGTCTTGCCCTTGGCAGAAATACCTTCGTCGAACAGCATCTGATTTTCAAGCTCCGTTACCGATGAGCCTTCAATAGCTGTTGAGTGGGTTATGATGGAGTACAGATAGAACTTCTCATAGTCTATCTGCGAATCAATTCCCAGTTCTTTATAACGCCAGATCAGAGCAACGAGTTCCTCTATCTTTTTCATTTTCTCCCTACTTTTTCTGTGCAAAAATAGTGTTTTCTCCCTACTTTTCAAATTTTTCTCCCTACTTTTTTGCGTTTTCTCCCTACTTTTTGGTGTTTTCTGGCAGGAGATGCCCGGTCCAGGTGGAAAAGTACTTTCTGCCTCTCTTCGTCAAGCCGATTGGTGAAAACCCAGAGCTGAGCCACATCCCATTCAGGAACGCCATGGGAGAAAAGCCCCAGGTCTATCCACAGGTCCCGTTTTCCGTCGGTGATCAGATTCCCCGTCTGGAGGTCACCGTGGAGGCAAGTGGGAGCATCGGCCACGGTGTCAAGGAAGGCAAAGACCTTCTCGCGCAGGTAATCCGGAGCGGACGTATCCGGGAAGGGTGTAATCTTCAAGGTTTATTCTCTGGTACATTGAATCCAAATTTATAGGGCGGGCACGTCTTTCACCAAACGGACAGAAAGACCGTAGCTGCGTCCTTCTTTTAGGGTATACGTACCACCGACTTCTTCATCCGAATCATATTTGGTGTACACGGTGAACAAAAAGCAGTAGGCATAGTAGTCCGGATCGTCCCCGGGTTCTCCAGTAGAGGAAAGCCAGTAATGACCTTCAGAAGGAAGCCGACTAACATGTTCATTACGACGGTAACCGGCAGCAGGAAGGAACACTGCTCCGGCGGATTCCATCAAGGGCCATTGGGAGAAGTCATACTCGTTGGTCGTCCAACCACCATCCCTGCCGGGGGTAAAGGTACATCCTAAAGGCAAGGTCCAGTTGTCGGGAAGCAAAACCAAACCGTTGACGCCACACACAGTCGCAAAACCATACAAGCTGTCTTGATATCCGTCACGTTCGTATAACAGATAACGCCATTCATCAACCGATAGGGTACGCCATCCGGAATTCTCTGTATTTCCGCCGTTGCTTATGGCGTTATAACCCCAGTCACTATTGCCACTAAGATCGCGCCCCGGGTTCGGGCCATAATTACTATCTTCTGAGTTGGTCCGATACGGTTCATAAAAACGGGCGCCATAGTTATATCCGCTAGTGCCCCAACCGAAATGGCCAACGGCCTTCAGCGGATCATAATCTTCATATATCTCATAAGAAGCTGACGTCTCACCTTCGTCGACCATACTGTACTGGTGGTCCATGAAACTGAAGGTCCAGGGATTCAAGGAACTCAACCAACCATCCGTCGTGGTGGCTTGCAAATTGCCCTGTGAGAAATACACCTGCTTTGTGTTGCTCACAGAGAACTTCCCGATCAGGGCTCCTATAGGCGGGTCTATAAACCAGCCGCTGGGGATGCTGCTTGTATTGAGTGTCCAGTCAGTCATGGAAGGAGCCCTGGTAAACTTTCCACTGGCCGCCACACCATCCAGCCAAAGTTTCGTGCACCCATTTGCAGAAATGTCCGTAGCCAGGCATGTCACGCGGTTCAAGCGGCTGCAGCCCTGAAACATTTGATAATAACAATCTTCCACCAGCGTCGGAGCAGGCAATGTCGGCGCAGTTGTAAGAGTGGTGCAACCGGAGAACATCGAGTCATAGCAATCTATAGCCAGTGTTGTTGCCGGAAGCGCTGGTGCCGTAGTCAAGTTGGTGCAGTTCTCAAACATGCCCAAGTAGCAAAGAGGTGTCAGCGTAATGGCTGGAAGCGCTGGTGCCGTAGTCAAGTTGGTACAGTTGGAGAACATCGATGAATAGCACCCTGAAGTCAGCGTTGTTGCAGGAAGAGCGGGCGCCGTGTTCAGGCTGGTGCAGTGCGAAAACATGCCAGAATAACAACCATCGGCCAGTGTTGTTGCAGGCAAGGCGGGCGCAGTAGTAAGATTGGTACAGCATGCAAACATTTCGCTGTAACAATTGTTCGCCAGCGTTGTTGCCGGCAAGGAAGGTGCAGTAGTAAGACTGGTACACCAATAAAACATGCCATTGTAGCAATATTCCGCCAGTGTTGTTGCCGGAAGCTCTGGTGCCGTAGTAAGTGATTCACAACGATAGAACATAGAAAAGTAACAGTACCTTCCCAATGAGGTAGCCGGCAGGACAAGCGCTTTTGAAGGATGATTAAGGATGTGATTGTTAGAGAAAAACAAATCTTTGAAAGCATTATTCGGTACGCTTGTCTTTGTAGCAAAATCATCCTTGCTGAGCAAACTCATGATATTGCCATAGATGTAGCAGTTTTCGTCACATGTAAAGGAGCTCCCGGAAACGCCAGAGGAGAATGCTCCATTAGTGGTTGTTGCACGGAACGAAACAATATCGCCAATGTGGTTGAGAGTGATGATGTCGCCAGAAGTGTAGTCATTCCAGTTAGATCCGTCCGTGCTATACTGTAGAGACGGGTTTACGCCATTACCTTTTGTAAAGCAAACCGTAGCGCCAGCCACTGTCGCCTCAAAAGTAAGCGGCGTGGCAAGCATACCGGGCTCCGGCTCCGGAACGCTTGATGTGCCGGTGGTTTTCTCCCACTTGCTGTCGCTAAGCGCAGGGAACCTATAGAAGGTGTTAACGGCCAGGGAGCGGTTCCTGGAGAAGGTGTATACGTTATTCGTGCCGGTTAAGGTGAAGGTGTAATCCTGGGTGGTTCCGGGGCTTACTATCTTGGCAGAGAATACGCCTCCCTCCGCATCGGCAAATCCCTTGAAGGCGCCCCCAACGGAGCCATCGTTCTCGGTAATGGAGCCGTTAGATGCGTTGATGAAGGAGCAGGCTACAGGCTGCACGCCATTAGCCTGGAAGATGTAGTCCGCAATGCCTGCCTGGATACCGGGGATATGGAACTGGGCATAGCCGGACGCAATGCCAAGGGAAAGGCTCACGTTAACGACGGACCCGTCAAGCGTGTATTCGGCGCCCGTCTGCTTCAGGTAATAGGAATACGCGGGGCCACCGTCGGAGGTGAAACTCAGCACGCCCGCATTCAGCTCCGGGGTAACGGCCATGGGGAAATGGACGGCCGTGAGCTTGAGGTCTTTTCCATCAAAATCACTGACATCAAAGGCGCTACTGGCCTGGTTGGTCCAGGAACCGCTGTCGTAAGTCAATGTGAGGAACTTTGTGGTAATCCCCTTGAAAACCACATAGATCATATCACCATCGGCCCAGTCGTTCTTGGCCTCGGCCTTGGTCCCGAGGGTGTTTACGGTAACGTTGAACGATACAGGATTGGAAACGGTTTCCTCCGGTTGGATCTCAAAATCCTTTTCCGACATCTTATCATTGCAGGACAGGAGGGCAAGCAAAGCGCTCAGAATTAGCAAAGTCTTTTTCATCACTCGGTCCTCCATGCTACATGTTATCATTGTTCCAGCCACCGGGGTAATCGCCGCCGGAAACAATCAGAATCACCGACTCCATATTCAGCTCTACGACCTCGATATCCGGGGCCTCGTAACTTCGTTTATCGTTCACTTTCATATGGCAAGACACATTTTTCATTCAATTCTTTCCCGAACCGCTTCTTGACTAATGCTTTTGCATTGCCGGCAACCAACCAAATGTATTATACTTTTATCAAGTACAAAGGTAAGCATTTGTGCCGATAATAAGTGATGGAGATGTCCCAGTTTTCGGGACATCTCCATCATTTTCGGCCTTTTTTGCATGAGATGTCCCATTTTTAGGGACATCTCAATCACTTTGGCCAGTCCGAATGTGTCTAAAGTGCACCTAACGTCCCAAAAACAGGGACGATAGGTGCAAAATCGGCCTTATTGAAGCTATCGTCCCAGAAAATGGGACGTTAGGTACACTTACCATCATTTTCGGCATACCCTATTCCAAATTCTTTTCGTACTTTTGTGAAAGTTAACGGATTCGCCCCATGAAGACACTCTCCCTCCGCCTCATCGGCCTTGCCATAATCTTAGCCAGCGCCCAAGCCCAGGCCCAGCCCCAGCCCCGCGAACTCACCGTCCGGGAGTTCCTCAAGCTCTCCCGCAACGACACCACCAGCTACATTGTCCGCGGCGTGGTGGATCGCGTCCGCAGCACCACCAGAGGCAGTTTTTACCTTAAGGATAACACCGGAACCCTCCTCGTGTACGGCATCCAGGACCCCGCTAATCCCGGCCGCAGTTTCACCCACATGGACATTGTGAAAGGAGACACCGTCGCCGTCCTGGGCCGCTTCACCATCTACGACGGAACCACCCTGGAAATGAAGGACGGCCGCCTGGTCTCCAAGGCCGACGGACCGGACCATAATCTATCCTTCTACGACCGCCTGGACAAGAAACCCGTCTTCCGCGGCAAGGAAGGAAACGAAGGCCTGGAAGCCTTCAAGAAATGGGTCCAGAGCCAAATAAAAGCCCCTGCCGATGGCGGCAAGGGCACTGTAATGGTCCGATTTGTAGTGGGCCGTAACGGCCGAGTCCAGGAGGTTCAGGTGACCAAGGGAGTCTCCCCCGCCCTTAACGCCGAGGCGGAACGCGTGGTGAAAAGCTCTCCCAAATGGAAGGCCGCCGTTTCCGACGGCAGCACCGTCCGCATCACCTATACCATCCCGGTGGTGTTTGAATAGCTGCTATTTGAAAATTAGCTGGGCGAAGTTGTAAAGGCCGTATTTCCACACAACAAAATCGTGCTTTCCTTCCGGGTACTCAATGAGGGTGCACGGTACGCCATGTTCGTCGCAGAAAGCCTTGAGACGGGAGCTGTTGTACATGAGCCCATCGGCGCTGCCGCAGACCATCCAAAGGAGCTTGTTCTCCGCCTTGGTCTTCTCCACATCCGGGATAAGAGCCTCCGGCATGCCGGTGTTGGGGGCCGATGAGAAGCCGCCCACAAAGGCAAAGACATCCATGTGACCCAGGCCGAAATTGAGGGACTGGCCGCCGCCCATGGACAGGCCGGCTACGGCGCGGTGCATCTTATCGGCATACACGTTATACTTGCCCTCGATGAAGGGGATGAGGTTGTCCAGCAGGTCGTGCTCAAAGTTGGCGAAAGCTGCGGAACCGGCATACACGTTGCCGATGGGGCGGTCGTCCTTCTGGGCGCGTCCGTTGGGCATCACGATGATCATTTCGGCAGCCTTTCCATCGGCATAAAGATTATCCAG
>JAIKYL010000056.1 GCA_024683255.1 Bacteroidales bacterium
CCGCTTCCGGACTATATGCCGGATACGGAGCAACTTAAGGCGAACTGGAGCCGGCTCCGCTCCCTGGCGGTGGCCGGAAAGGTGGTATCGGCCTGGTCGCTCAGCTATGGCGGCGTGGCCGAAGGCCTGGTGAAAATGGCCCTGGGAAACGGTCTGGGCGTGAAAGTGGAGCTTCCGGAAAGCGAACTCTTCTCCCTGGGCTATGGCTCCCTGCTGCTGGAGGCCCCCTGCGAGCTGGAAGGTGCACAGCTGCTGGGTGAGGTAACCGCTTCCGGCATCTGCATCAACGGCACCGTCCTCTCCTTGGAGGCCCTGGAGAAGGCCTATGAAGGCCGATACTTCAAACTGTATCCGCCGCGGGTGGAGATGCCCGGTCAAGCCGGGCATGACGGCGTTGTAGCCGGGCATAACGGCGTTGTAGCCGGGCATGACGGCGTTGTAGCCGGGCATGACGTCATTGCCGGCTCCGACCGGCAATCTCCTGCCTTCAACCCTGCCAACCTGGTTTATCCGGGCGCTCCGGTGGAGCATCCGGTGGTCTGTCTGCCCGTTTTCCCGGGCACCAACTGCGATTACGATACCGCCAAGGCCTTCCGCAAAGCCGGGGCCGAGGTCCGTCCTTTCGTGTTCCGCAACCTCACCGGTGAGGATGTGCTCAGCTCCATCGAGGAACTTTCCCGCCGGATAGGGGAGTGCCACATCCTGGCCTTCTGCGGCGGTTTCTCCTCCGGTGACGAACCCGACGGCAGCGGCAAGTTCATTGCCAGCGTTATCGGCAATGCCAAGGTAAGTGCGGCCATTGCGGCCCTGCAGAAGCGTGGGGGCCTTATTCTGGGCATCTGCAACGGTTTCCAGGCACTGGTCAAGAGCGGCCTGCTGCCTTATGGCAAGACCGGTAGCGTGACACCGGAATCGCCCACCCTTTTCCGCAACGATATCAACCGCCATATCTCGCTCATCGCCACCACGGAAGTTGCTTCCGTGAACAGCCCCTGGCTTGCGGGCCTTTCCATCGGCGAAAGGCATTCCATTGCCTTCAGCCACGGCGAGGGCAAATTTGTGGTGGACGAATCCCTGGCCCGGGAACTGTTTGCCCGCGGTCAGGTGGCATTCCGCTATGTGGACAATCCCAACGGCTCCCATTACGATATTGAGGGTATCCTCAGTCCGGACGGACACATCCTGGGCAAGATGGGCCATACGGAGCGCTTTGAGGAGAACCTTTACAAGAACATCGGTGGCAACTGCAGCCAGCCGCTGTTCCAAAATGCCGTGAACTACTTCAGAAAAATCTGCCAATAATATGATAAAAGGAGAATTAATATTCGAAGGAAACGAAAAACAGGTCTTCGCCACGGACCATCCGGATCAGGTAATTTTCCGTTACAAGGACGTGACCGTTGCCTACAATAACGTAAAGCGGGCCCGTTTTATCGGGAAGGGCGCCCTGGACAACCAAATATCGGCCATCCTGCTCGACTATTTGAACCGGAACGGGGTGGAGACCCACTATATAGAGACCCTGGGAGAGAAAGAGCAGCTTTGCCGGAAGATTGAGATCATCCCCCTGCAGGTGGTGGTGCACAATCGCATTGCCGGTTCGCTGGCCACCCGCCTGGGTGTGGAGGAAGGCTTCCGCCATCCCAATACCATAGTGGACCTCCGGTACAACAACGACGAGCTGGAAGATCCGTTCATCAACCGGGACCATGCCGTGGCCCTGGGACTGGCCACCTATCAGGAACTGGACGGGATGTACAACATTGCCCGCAGGGTGAACGACCTGCTGGTGCCCCTCTTCCACAAGGCCGGCATTGAGCTGGTGGACATGAAGATAGAGTTTGGAAGGGCTTCCGACACGGGTATTATCATCATTTCCGACGAAATCTCTCCGGATACCTGCCGGCTTTGGGACGAAGCCACCGGCGAGCGTTTGGACAAGGACCGCTTCCGCCTGGACCTGAGCCGTGTGGTGGAAAGCTACAGGGTTGTTTTGGACCGTTTGAAAAAAGTAATCAATTCATAATATGGGCGTACTGGCTGTATATGGCGTAGAAAGCGCTTCAACCTTCATTTATTATGGACTGCATAACCTCCAGCACCGGGGGCAGGAAGGCGGCGGCATTGTGACCTTTGACCATGAGGGGGAAAGCCACCGGTACAGGGGACAGGGCCTGCTGAGTGAGATCTTCACCAACGGGGAACTGGACCACCTGCCCGGCAGCATGGGTATCGGCAGTGTGAAATATGCCAATGCCTCCAAAGGCGGCCTGGACAACGTGGAACCGCTTTTCTTCCACCACCATACGGGCGATTTCGCCATTGCCGGGGAAGGCAATCTGGTGAACGCGAGGCAGGTGGCCGAATACCTGGAGCGGCGCGGCTCCATCTTCCAGACCCGTACGGACAGCGAACTGCTGGCCCACCTGATCAAGAAGGGCGGCAATGTGGACCGTATTGTGATGATAGTGAAGGCCCTGAACATGCTGGAAGGCGGTTTCACCTTTGTAATCATGACCAAGAACCGCATCTATGCCTGCCGGGACAAATACGGCATCAAGCCCCTTTGCATCGGCCAGATTGGCGACGGCTATGTGGTGAGCAGCGAATCCTGCGCCTTTGAGATCATGGGTGCCCGCTTTATCCGCGACGTGGAGCCCGGCGAGATTGTAACCCTGGACCATCACGGCATCCGGAGCACCCGGTATTCCCAGTTCTCCCGCCACCAGATGTGCGCCATGGAGTACATCTACTTCGCCCGTCCGGACAGCGATATCGACGGCTGCAACGTGCACGCATACCGCAAGGAAGCCGGCCGGCGCCTTTACCGGGAGAATCCGGTGGAGGCCGATATAGTGGTGGGCGTACCGGAATCCAGCCTGAGTGCCGCCATGGGTTATGCCGAAGAAAGCGGCATCCCTTATGAGATGGGCCTGGTGAAGCACAAATACGTAGGCCGTACCTTCATCCAGCCGGTGCAATCCATCCGGGAATTGGGCGTTAAAATGAAGCTTTCTCCGGTGCGCAGCATTGTGGAAGGCAAGCGGGTTGTGCTGGTGGACGACTCCATCGT
>JAIKYL010000067.1 GCA_024683255.1 Bacteroidales bacterium
TCCTGCTTGCCGTAGTCGTATTTGAGGTTGATGTGCTCCCACTTGCCCGCCAGGTCGGCCGCCTTGACGGCGCTCTTGTCGGAAAGGCCGGCATAGCGCTCCGGCAGGGCGATCGGCCAGAGGTTGTCCAGCTCGTCGGCCGATGCCGGGCACCAGACGATGCGGCGGATGTGGCCCATCATCAGGGCGTTGCTGTAGGCATTACCGCCCACGTTCACGGGCAGTCGGCCCTGCGAGGCGTAGAACCAGTCCCCGGTTCCTTCCTGCTGGAAGACGGCGCAGTGGGAGATGCCCACCCAGCCGTATCCCTTGGAGAATTTGTAGGGATGGGTGACGATGGGGAAGCAGTCCCCGCGGCCGTTGGTGAAGTTGCGGCCGGTGATGTCCAGGTACGGACCTTCGATGTTTTCGGCCCGTACCACGCGGGTGTTGTAGGGCACATCCAGGCCGTCGTAGGCCATAAACAGGTAGTAATAGCCGTCTTTATAGATGATTTCCGGGGCTTCGCTGCCCTGCCAGCGGGAACTGGCCGAACGGGTACCCACGCGGGACCCGTAGCGGACGCGCAGGTCTATGGCCGTTTCGGCCCAGGGGTCTCCCAGGTCGTTCACGGGCATGCCCGTCTCCGGATTCAGTTCCAGCAGGGCGAAGCCGCTGTGCCAGGAGCCGTGGATCAGGTAGTGCTTGCCGCTCTTGGGATCCACCAGGTAGGTGGGGTCTATGGCATTGTAATAGAAATAGGCCGTCTCCCAGTCGTTCTGGTTGGGGCGGGTCCAACCGTCCTTGCCCTTGTCGGAGGAGGAGGTGGTTACAAAGCCGTAGTCCGTCCAGTTGCCGGTTTCGGGAGCGGTGGTTTCGGCCATGCCGATGAAGGCGCGCTCCGTCCAGGAACCGTCAAAGGCCTCGCTGGTCTTTTTCCCGGTCTTGATATAGTTGTCGATGACGATGCAGTAATACATCCGGAGCCGTTCCTCCCCGTTCACTTTCACCGTGCGGATGACGGGAGCCCAGTAGCCATAGGAGAGATTGGCCCGGCCGATGGCCTCCAGCCCCATCCGCTTGCGGATTTCGTTCAGGCGGGTATAGACCCAGCCCGGGGCGTCCGAGAAGGGACCGGGAACATAGCTCCAGTTCACCAGGTCCTTGGAACGCTTGCCCGGGAAATGGACGTGGTCCTTGCCGTTGAGGTGTTCGTTGCCGTAGGAGGCGTCCGTGTTGAACATATAGTAATACCCCTTGTAGTAGGCGATGGAAGGGTCGTGCACGTTGGCCAGGTTCCACTGGTCCTTGCTGCCCCAGCCGGCTATGCTGGCATAGCTGTCGGCATAGGAAGGGATGGAAACGCCGTCCGTCACCTTGGGCTCCGCTGCGGTGCCGCTCCAGTTGCCGGTGGCGGTGGGCTGGATGGCGGAATACCCCGTTTCCCCTCCCGAAGGACCCGGGTCCGGGGGAGTGGAGGGCGTAGTGGTCCCGCCGTTGGGATCGGTCTGGATGCCGGTAGGTTCATCTGGTTTGGTGCAGGCGGCTACGGCCAGCGCAACGCAGAGGGCTCCGGTGAAAAGTATGGAAATTCGCATAGCTTAAAATTATGTGGGGACGGAGACCTAACCCCTGTCCCATCCCCACAAAGTTAATGAAAAATATGTAGATATGCTATTACAAAGCCGTTACCGGATGCACGCGACCATATTTCTGCAGGAATTCGGGACCGTTGTCGGTACCGTTGTTGGCAGAGTTCCCGTGGATGTTCTTGTTGGCGTTACGGATTCCCTGGAAGATGGGGAAGTACTCGTAGCCGGAATTGTAGTATTTATAGGAAAAGTCGGAGGCGGTGCTGGTGGTAAGTTCCTGGGTGGAAACCGGGGTACCTTCGGCCGTATCCAGGATGTAGCAGCTGTGCTGCTTGATCTGGTCCAGGCGTCCTTTGTCGTAGAAGAAGCCCCAGCGGATGAGGTCGATGCCACGGCCGTTCTCACAACCGAATTCCTTCGGGCGCTCCACGTTGGCAATCTGCTCGAAGAGCTTGTCGGCGCTGCCGAAATCGGCCAGGGACAGGTCTGAGAGGCCGGCGCGGCGGCGTACGATGTTGATGTACTCGATGGCTTCGGCCGTGGGACCTTCCAGCTCGTTGATGCACTCGGCGGCACGCAGGAGCACGTCGCTGTAACGCATCAGGCGCAGGTTGATGCCGCAGTGCAGGCCCGTAGTGATGCTCTGGTAGATGTTGTTGCGGGCGTTGGTGAACTTGGCGATGGAAAGGCCGCCCTGGGTTTTGTTGGAACGCGGCGTGGCGGTGATTTCCTGCTGGTACACAATGTTGGAACGGGGGTCTCCGCCCATCGGGTAGGCTGCGTTGGTGGTGCCGGTATAGGCGCTGTACTCGGGCTCGTAGCTCACGATGGTCCAGTACAGGCGGGGATCCAGCGTGCCGTCGGTGCAGCGCTCGGCCTTGAACAGGTTGTACAGCCAGGGAGAGGCTGCCAGGTCGCCCCAACTGCCCAGTTCCTGGGAACCGTAGTTGGATTCCACGGCGTGGCCCTGCGTGGCGTTGGTGGAGATGTTCACCGGGGTCCACTCCTCGTCGGAGCCGCCCATCCCGTAGTCCAGGAACTGGACCTCGAAGAGGCTCTCGGCGTTGTTCTCGTAGGCGGCGCCTTCCCGGAAGTTGTCGCCGTAGTCGCGCATGAGCTCGTAGTGGCCATACTTGCCGTTGATGATGTCCTTGAGCACGGCCAGGGCTTCGGCATACTTGTGGCGGAACATCAGGGCGCGGGCATAGTAGCCGGCGGCGGCGCCGCTGTTGGCACGGCCCTTGGCCCATTCACCGCCCTTGTCGCGGCTGGGAAGGGTGAGCATCGCGGTGCTCAGGTCCTGCTCGATCTGGTCGAAGATCTGGTCCTGGCTCACGTTCTCGGCATACATGGACTCGATGGAGGAGTACTGGGCATAGTCCGTGAACAGGGGCACTTCCTGGTAATAGGTGGCCAGGGTGTAGTAGGCGAGACCGCGCAGGAAGAGGGCCTGGCACTGGATGTCCAGCAGGTTCTCCGTGATGTTCTCCATTTCGTTGATGCGGGAAAGCACCAGGTTGCAGCGGTTCACCACGTGGAAGTTGTCTCTCCAGGGCCACTGGTCGCCGATATCGATCTGGCCGCTGGAATTGAGGTTGTCGTAGGGGAGGTACCACTGCTGGGAGGAGTTCCACACCTCGTCGCCGCGGACGGCGTCCAGGGTGTAGCCCACGCGAGCGAAGGTGCCCTCCAGGCGGATACGGTTATAACAGGCGATGAGCGCCTCGTTCAGGTCCGACTCCGTGTAGCCGAAGTCGTAGGTGGTCTGGTTGTTGGGGTTCTTGACATCCAGTGCCTTGTCGCAGGAAGCCACGGAACCGATTACAGCGAGGGAAGCCAGAACAACAGCTATCTTTTTCATAATCTCGTTCATATTAAGGTTGGACATCATTAGAAGGAAAGTTTAACGCCCAGCATCACCGTGGTAGGGGCGGGATACGAGCAGTAGTTGTAACCAGGGGTGAAGGCACCGCCGGCGAAGTCAATGTTGTATCCGCGGTACGGGCTGATGGTGAGCAGGTTCTGTCCGGAGACATAGATGCGGCCG
>JAIKYL010000148.1 GCA_024683255.1 Bacteroidales bacterium
CGACCGCAAGTTCACCAATGACAAGGGCCTGGTATCCAGGAGCCGCAATGTGAAAAAAGACGTTTTCTACCTGTACAAATCCTGGTGGAACAAAGAGGAGGAAACCGTTCACATTGCCAATACCCGGCTAAAGTACTGTCCACCGTTAAGGGACTTTACGTTAACGGTGTATTCCAATGCCCCTTCGCTGGAGGTGGTCAATAACGGACAGGTAATCCGCGGAGCGGCGTATACGGGTGAACCTACTGGCGTAATCTGGAAATTCCCGGTTAGAATGGGCAATACCACCACCACCTTCCGTGTCCAGTCACCCAGCGGCACCTATGACGAATTGACCCTGGAACCTCTTACAAGCATTTCAATACCCATGTTTTAAGATCTCTTAGAGAAAAGAATAAGAAAACGCTATGGATTATTCCATGGCGTTTTTAATTATATTGTGTTGAGCCCCGAAGGGGCGATAGTAAGTCCCTCCCCCGAGGGGAGGGATTTAGGGTAGGGGTAACGTAGGATAAGAATATTGATAATTATTCGCTAGAATAATTATCGAAATAACCCTGAACCAAAACAACCGGGGTGCCTTTGTCGCCTGATCCGGAGGTCAAGTCGCAGAGCGAACCTATGAGGTCCGTGAGCTGGCGGGGCGTGGTGCCCTCGGAAGCCATCTGGCCCTTGAGGTTGGAATCTTTGCTGCGGATGCTCTGGGAGATGGCATCGCGAAGGTCTGCGCCGCTGAGACCGGCAAAGTCGTTATCGGCCAAGTACTTGATCTTTAGTTCATTGGGCGTTCCGATAAGGCCCTTGGTGAAGGCGGGGGAAACCACCGGATCGGCCAGTTCCCAGATCTTGCCCTTGGGATCCTTGAAGGCGCCGTCGCCGTAAACCATTACTTCCACATGCTTGCCCGTGGCTTTCAGGAATCGCTGCTGGATATCCTCCACCAGGCCCTGGCAGTCGCGCGGGAACAGTTTCACCAGCTCTTCCGTGGCTTTGTTGGAACCCAGCAGGCCGAAACGCTCGTTGAAGCCGCTGCCGTCCACCGGGGCTGTGAGGATGTCGTCCAGACCCAGTACCACGCGGGCGCCGGCATCGCGGAGAATCCGCTTAGTACGTACACGTGTATGGATGTCGCAGGTGATAACCGTATCCGTGTAATCCAGGATGGTACGGGGACGGTTGGCAAAGATCACTTTCACCTCTGCGCCGCATTCCTTGATGAGTCCGGCATAATAATCCACGTAGTCCACACCGGTAAATTCGTGTTTGTTCACGCCGAACAGTTCCCGGTAGCGTTCCAGGCTAAGGACATCGGAATAGGGGTTCACACCGGCTTCGTCCAGCTTGTCGATGCTCACCAGTTCGTTACCCACCTCGTCGGAAGGGTAGGAGAGCATGAGGACAATCTTTTTGCAGCCTTTGGCAATGCCGCGAAGGCAGATGGCAAAGCGGTTGCGGCTCAGGATGGGGAAAATCACGCCCACGGTGTCGCCGCCGGTCTTGGTGCGTACATCCTTGGCAATGGCATCCACGGTGGCGTAGTTGCCGCCGGCACGTGCAACAATGGATTCGGTGACGCAGACAACATCACGGTCGCGGAGCCGGAATCCTTCCTCTTCGGCGGCTTCCAGCACGCTGGTGGTTACAATCTCGGCCAGGTCGTCGCCCTGACGGATGATGGGGCAGCGGATGCCACGGGACACGGTGCCCACTTTTCTCACGTGTTTCATATCTTATTTGATTTTAGAATCACAGTACCAGCAGCGCAGGGTGCCGCTTTCCGTGCGGCGGAACTTATGCGGAGCGTGCTCGTTGTTGCAGATGCATTTCCGGTTGGTGCAGCGGAGTTCCGGGTCAAAGACGGGATCTTCCACCTTCGGCATGCCGTGAGAAGGATCGTCCTTCCATTCCAGCAGTTTGGAAATGAGGGCCATACGGACGAACTTTCCGTTCTCAACCTGGCGGAAATAAGCGGCGCGGGGGTCGTCATCCACTTCGGTGAGAATTTCGTTTACGCGCGGCAGGGGATGCAGGATGGCCATTTTCTCCTTGGCTGTTTTCAGGCGGGCGGCGTCCAGCACGAAGCTGTTCTTGACGCGGTCGAATTCGTCCTGGTCCAGGAAGCGCTCCTGCTGCACGCGCGTCATATAGAGCACGTCCAGCTCCGGCATCACTTCTTCCATGGTGGCCACTTCCTTGTAACGGATGCCCATGCGGTCGCAGACGTCCTGTTTGATATAATCCGGCAGCTTGAGCTCGTCCGGGGCGATGAGGATTACCTTGATGTCCTTGAAGCGGGACAGCGCCTTGATGAGCGAATGAACGGTGCGGCCGAATTTGAGGTCTCCGCAGAAGCCGATGGTGATGCCGTCGATATGCCCCAGTTCCCGTTTGATGGTGAGAAGGTCCGTAAGGGTCTGGGTGGGATGGCTGTGGGAACCGTCTCCGGCGTTGATGATGGGGACGCGGGATACTTCGGAGGCGTACAGCTGGGCGCCCTCGATGTGGTGGCGCATGGCGATCACATCGGCAAAGCAGCCCACCACGCGAACGGTGTCCTGTACGGTCTCACCCTTGCTGACGGAAGTGTTCTTGGCATCGGAGAAGCCCAGGACGTTGCCGCCCAGCTCCATCATGGCCGATGTGAAACTGAGCCGGGTACGGGTGCTGGGCTCATAGAAAAGCGTGGCCAGCTTCCTGTGAGAGAGCGATTCCTGGTATTTTTCGCGGTTGGCGATGATGTCTTCGGCCAGAGCGATAATCTGGTCCAGTTCCTCCTTGGTGAGGTCCATGGGGTCAATTAAATGCTTCATATGGCTAGCTATTTATTTATCCAAGTTTCGTCTGAAGGGTTGTCCCGGAAGGCCAGGATGCGTTTTTCCCACTCCGGCGCAATCCGTCCTTCCTTCACCGCCACGTCCACCAGCACGTCCAGGTTGCAGAGAGAATGGTTTTCCGTCCCGGCCGCAGCGATGCGATCCAGGCCCTTCTGCATGCCGTAGGTAAAGATGCTCACTATGCCCAGCACCTTGGCGCCGGCTTCCCGGAGGGCTTCCACGCACTCAATGGCGCTGCCGCCGGTAGAAATGAGGTCTTCCACCACCACTACCTTGGTGCCAGGATCCAGCCGGCCTTCAATCCGGTTGGTGCGGCCGTGGGTTTTGGCTTCGCCCCGCACGTAACCCATCGGCAGTCCCAGCAGGGTGGCCGTGATGGCGGCGTGGGCGATACCGGCCGTAGAAGTGCCCATAAGCATTTCACAGTCGGGATAGTAACGGCGGACCAGGTCGGCCAGGCCGGCTTCCACATGCTTGCGCACGGCGGGAGCCGACAAGGTGAGGCGGTTGTCGCAGTAGATAGGGCTCTTGATACCGCTGGCCCAGGTAAACGGCTCTTCCGGGCGCAGGAAAACGGCGCCGATGGAAAGCAGGTCTTTGGCTATGTTACGTTCCATAATATGCTAGACAAATTCTTCTATACAACGCTGGTAGGCGGCAACCGGATCTGCCGCGGCCGTGATGGGACGGCCCACCACGATGAAGTCCGAGCCGATTTCCTTCGCCCGGGCCGGAGAGGTGATGCGCACCTGGTCGTCGGCTGCGGCATCGGGGAAACGGATGCCGGGGGTGACGGTGAGGAAAACCTTCCCGCAGGCTTCCTTCACCATGGCTGCTTCAAGCGGGGAGCAGACAACGCCGTCCAGGCCCGCTTCCTTGGCGTTCCGGGCGTACTGGACGATTGTATCGTTCATGGAGGCCGATACCAGGAGCTCCCGCTGGAGCACCTCCTCGGAAGTGGAGGTGAGCTGCGTCACCGCTATGAGGAGCGGCCTTGTCCCATCGGCCCTTGTGAGGCCTTCCAGGGCGGCGCGCATCATGGCCACGGTGCCGGAGGCGTGGACGTTCACCATATCCACATCCAGGGCCGACAGCACCTGCATGGCCTTTTTCACCGTATTGGGGATGTCGTGGAGCTTCAGGTCCAGGAAGATCCGGTGTCCGCGGGCCTTGATTTCCCGCACAATCTCCGGACCTGCGCCGTAGAACAGTTCCATGCCAATCTTTACAAACGGCTTCCTGCCGCCTTCAAAGCGGTCCAAAAAGGCCAGGGTGGTTTCCTTGGAAGGGAAGTCACAGGCTATGATTACATCTCTTTTCATACGGTCCCTATAATATCTTTCAATGCGTCAATATGCAGTTCCTCCATTACGGCGGGGAGTTCTGCAATGATTTCCGGGCAGGCGAAGGGGTTCCGGAGGTTCTCGGCCCCCACCTGTACGGCCGTGGCGCCGGCCATCATCATTTCAATTACGTCCCGGGCGCTGGCAACGCCGCCGCAGCCCATAACGGGAATCCTGCAGGCGTGGGCCACCTGATAGACCATCCGGAGGGCGATGGGGAAGATGGAAGCGCCGGAAAAACCGCCCGTTCCGTTGGCCAGGACGGGTTTTCTCCGGGCAATGTCTATCCGCATGCCCAGGAAGGTGTTCACCAGGGTGAGGCCGTCGGCTCCGGCGTCTTCGCAGGCGCGCGCAATCTCCACTATGTCCGTCACATTGGGGCTCAGCTTGATAAAGACGGGCTTGTTATGGCAGACCGTCTTTACGGCCGATGTCACCTCCGCCGCGGCCTTGGCCGATGTGCCGAAGGCGATGCCGCCGCCATGCACATTGGGGCAGGAGACGTTCACCTCGATGATGTCGATGCCTTTGCAGGCATCGGCCTTGGCGCAGCATTCCCGGTATTCTTCCACGGAAAAGCCGCTGATGTTGGCAATCACGCCCTGCCGGTAAACCTTCCGGAGGGCGGGGATCTTTTCATTAACAAGGACATCTATGCCGGGATTCTGCAGGCCCACGGCGTTGAGCATGCCGCCGGCTGCCTCTGCAATGCGCGGGACAGGATTCCCGTAGCGGGCTTCCCGGGTGGTGCCTTTGAGGGAAATGGCTCCCAGCACGTTCAGGTCCAGGGTATCGGCCAGTTCCAGGCCGAAGCCAAAGGTTCCGCTGGCCGGTATCACCGGATTCTGCAGGCGCAGCCCGCAAAGATTCACCGAAAGGTCCTTTACCATAGTATATCCTCCTTTTTGAATACCGGTCCGTCCTTGCACACCCGGCGCGGACCGCATGTTGTCTGGATGCTGCAGCCATAGCAGAAGCCCGCTCCGCAGCCCATCCGTTCCTCCAGCGAGGCCTCTCCGGGACCTTCCAGCAGTTCACACACCGCCTTCATCATCACCATCGGCCCGCAGGTGTAGAAATAATCATATTCCGGCTGAAGGGCCTTGATGGCATCTGTTACAAAACCCTTGATCCCTGCGCTTCCGTCCAAGGTTGAGAGAGAAAAAGCATGGCAGAGCGCCCGGAATTCCCGCTCCAGCACAATCTCCTCTTTCCGGTTGAATCCCAGCACCACGGTAACGTCCTTTCCCTGCGCTTTCAAGCGCTTGGCTAGCGGATAGAGCGGTGCGGCCCCCAGGCCTCCGCCCACCAGCAGCGCCTTCTTCCGGCACTCATCGGCATCAAAGCCTCTGCCCAGCCCGGTAAGTACGCTAAGCTCCGTGCCTTCCAGCAGGGCCGCCAGCTTTCTTGTTCCTTCTCCCACAGTCTTATACAACAACGTCAGGCTGCCCTCATCGGCATCGCATACCGAAAACGGCCGCCGCAGATAGTATCCGGGAATGTCAATGTGCACAAACTCACCGCCAACAT
>JAIKYL010000201.1 GCA_024683255.1 Bacteroidales bacterium
GGAGGGGGAAAAGGTGTGCGTCAAGACATCGGCCCTTACCGTGGAAGTGGACAAGGCAACGGCCACGGTGGCTTTCTACAAGGCCGACGGAACCCCGCTGGCGGTGGACGGACAGGCCGCCTTTGAGCCCCTGGAAGTGGAAGGCAAGAAAGCCTACAGCACCACGGTGAGCTTTGCCAGCCCCGCCGACGAGGCCTTCTACGGCCTTGGACAGCAGCAGGCCGGGGAGTTCAACCACAAGGGCCTGCGGGAAGAACTGTATCAGTACAATACCAAGATCAGCGTTCCCATGGTGGTCTCCACCAAGGGTTACGGCATCCTGTTCGACGCCTATTCCCTAAGCCGGTGGGGAAGCGCCCAGCCTTACCGCCAGTTGGGAGAGGTCTTTGACCTGGAGCTTACCGGTACTTACACTCCCATGAGGGGAGAGAGCCTGGTCCAGCAGGAAGACAGCCTTTTCTATGAGAACGAGTGGGCCATAAAGAACCTGCCCAAAGGCCGATTTGCCAAGGTGGTTTATGAAGGGACCCTCACCGCAAAGGAAAGCGGGGACTATCATTTCATCCAGTATTACGCCGGTTTCCAGCGTACGGAACTGGGTGGACAGGAGGTGATGAGCCGCCGCTGGCGTCCCGCCTGGAACCCCAACAGCTTTAAGTTCACCGTCCATCTGGAAAAGGGCGTCCCCACCCCCTTGAAAGTGGAGTGGGAGCCCGACGGGGATGTCTCCTATATCGGCCTTCGCGTGGCGCCCCTGGAAAGTCCGGAGCAGGAATCCCGCCTCACTTTCTGGAGCGAATTCGAGCCTCAGGCCGACTATTATTTCATTGCCGGTAATGACTACGACGAGGTAATCCACGGTTACCGTACCCTCACCGGCAAAGCCCCCGTGATGCCCAAGTGGGTACTGGGCTTCTGGCAAAGCCGGGAGCGTTACACCACCCAGGCGGAACTGGTGGAAACCCTTGCCGAGATGCGTCGGCGCCATATTCCGGTGGACAACATTGTCCAGGACTGGCAGTACTGGAAGGACGACCAGTGGGGCAGCCATGAATTTGAGGCTTCCCGTTTCCCGGATCCGGAAAAGATGCTGGACGACGTACACGCGATGAACGCCCGCTTCATGATATCCGTCTGGCCCAAGTTCTACACCAATACGGAGCATTACAAGGAACTGAAAGCCGCCGGCTATGCCTATACCCACGCCGAAGAAGACGGCCTGGTGGACTGGCTGGGGCACGAACAGACCTTTTATGACGCCTATGCCGAGGGCGGCCGGAAAATGTTCTGGCGGCAGATGGACGAGAGCCTTTACAGCAAATATGGCAAGAAGATAGACGCCTGGTGGATGGATGCCAGCGAGCCGAACCTCCGCGACTGCCTGCCCATGGATTATTTCAAGTGGCTCCTTACGCCTACGGCCCTGGGCCCTTCCACCGAATACCTCAACGCCTACGCCCTGGTGAACGCCCAGGCCATCTATGAAGGTCAGCGGGGAGTGGATCCGGACAAACGGGTCTTCCTGCTCACCCGCAACGGCTTTGCCGGGTTGCAGCGTTACAGCACGGCCTCCTGGAGCGGCGATATCGGCACTTCCTGGACGGATATGCGCATGCAGATGGCGGCCGGGCTCAATTATTCCATGAGCGGCATTCCGTTCTGGGGGATGGATATCGGCGGCTTCTCCGTGATGAGCAAGTTCTACAATCCCGCCAACAATGCCGAATGGCAGGAGCTCCAGACCCGCTGGCACCAGTTCGGCACCTTCGTTCCGCTGTTCCGCACCCACGGCCAGTTCCCGCGCCGGGAGCTCATGTACATTGCCGATGCAGGCACTCCCACCTACGAGAGCATCCTGTGGTACATGCGCCTTCGCTACCGCCTGATGCCTTACCTGTATTCCATGGCGGGTGCCGTGGACTTCTCCGATTATACCATCATGCGTGGTCTGCCGATGGATTTCCCGGAGGATCCTGCGGTGCGCGACCTTTCCGACCAGTGGATGTTCGGCCCGGCCCTCATGCCCTGCCCGGTGTATGAGTACAAGGCCCGCAGCCGGGAAGTCTATTTCCCGGAGGGCGGCTGGTACGACTTCTATACCGGCGCCTACATCCCCGGCGGTGTAACCCTTACGGTCGATGCCCCCTATGAGCGCATGCCGCTTTACGTGCGTGCCGGCAGCATCCTTCCGGTGGGCCCGGAGATGGAGTGGTCCGACGAAAAACCCGCCGATGATCTCCTCCTCATTGTGTATGCCGGGGCCGATGCGGACTTCACCCTATATGAAGACGACGGCCTCACCTATGCCTATGAGAAGGGCGCCTGCTCCACCATCGGCCTGCATTGGAACGATGCGGAGCGCACCCTTACGGTGGGTGAACGGGAAGGCAGTTTCCCGGAGATGCTTCAGGAACGCACTTTCCGTGTGGTGGTCTCAGACCCTGTGCACCCCTTCCGCTTTAACCCGGATGCCAAGGGCAGCGTTTCCATTAATTACAACGGTGCTGCCGCGGAAGTAAAGATTAACTAAAGACCTATACTATATGAAATTCTTTGCGCTGAAAGTTGCTTCTGTTGCCCTGGCGGCCGGCCTTACGGTCAGCTGCGGGGAAAACAAGCCCCAGGCCATTCCTGCGGATGCGGAAGTGGAGGCTAAAGTGGAGAATGTCCTCAAGGGGATGACCCTTAAGGAAAAGGCCGGCCAGATGGTCCAGCTTACCATCATGGTGTTGGAAGACGACACCCACGAGGCCATAGACCCGGCCAAGCTGGATAAAATCATCGGCGAATACAAGGTGGGTTCCATCCTGAACGTGATGCACGACGGTGCCCATTCCCGTGAGCATACTGCCAATATGATAGAGCAGATCCAGGACAAATCCATGGAGGTTCTGGGCATCCCCTGCATCTATGGCCTGGACATGATTCACGGCGCTTCCTATCTTATTGAGGGATCCCTGTTCCCGCAGGAGATTACCCTGGCCGCCACCTTTAACCGGGAATATGCGCGCATGATGGGTGAGGCCATGGCCTACGAAACCCGCGCCGCCCAGGTGCCCTGGGTTTTCTCTCCGGTGATGGACCTGGGCCGGGACCCGCGCTGGCCGCGCCAGTGGGAGAGCTGGGGTGAGGATCCTTACCTGCAGGCCGAGATGGCCCGTACGGAGACCGTCGCCATCCAAGGTCCGGATCCCAACCATGTGGATCTGGAGCATGCTGCGGTTAGCATCAAGCACTATATGGGTTACGGCGTACCGCTCAGCGGAAAGGACCGTACCCCGGCTTACATTGCCGAAAATGACCTCCGGGAGAAATTCTTCCGTCCGTTCAAGGAGTGCTTCCAGGCGGGCGCCCTCACCGCCATGGTGAATTCGGCCTCCATCAACGGCATCCCCACCCACGCCAACCGGACCCTCCTTACCGGCTGGGCCAAGGAAGAGCTGGGCTGGGACGGCATGCTGGTCACGGACTGGGCCGATATTGACAACCTTTACCAGCGGGACCATGTGGCCGCCGACAAACGGGATGCCATCGCCCTGGGCATCAACGCCGGCATCGATATGATCATGGACCCCTATGATCCCGAATGCGTGAATGACATAGTGGCCCTGGTGGAAGAGGGTAAGATCCCCATGTCCCGCGTTGACGATGCCGTCCGCCGCATCCTCCGCCTGAAAGTGCGTCTGGGCCTGTTTGAGAATCCCACCTGGGAGCGGGAGTATCCGGACTTTGCCTGCGAGCGTTTTGCCAAAGAGTCTTATGCCGCTGCTGTGGAAGGGGAAGTGCTCCTGAAGAACGAAGACGGCATCCTGCCGCTGAAGGGAACGGAAAGAATCCTTGTCACCGGTCCCAATGCCAATAGCCTCCGCGCCCTTAACGGCGGCTGGAGCTATACCTGGCAGGGGAATGCAGACTTGTACGCCCCTCAGTATAATACCATCCTGGAGGCCCTCCAGCAGCGTTTCCCCAAGGTGAACTATGAACCCGGCGTGGTCTACGATGAGAATAACGGCATGTGGCAGAACGAGGACGCCTCCGGCATCACCCGCGCCGCCATGGCCGCCTACAAGGCCGATGTAATTATTGCCTGCGTGGGTGAGAACTCCTACTGCGAGACACCCGGCAATATGGACGATCTGAATTTATCGGCCAATCAGAAAGATTTGGTGAAAGCCCTCGCCGCTACGGGAAAGCCCGTGATCCTGGTCCTGAACGAAGGCCGTCCGCGCATTATCGGCGACATCGAACCCCTGGCCAAGGCCGTGGTGGATGTGATGCTGCCTTCCAATTATGGCGCCGATGCCCTGGCGGCCCTCCTTGCCGGCGACGAGAACTTCTCCGGCAAGCTGCCATTTACGTATTCCAAGCACATCAATTCCCTGCATACCTACGACTATAAGGTCTCCGAGCACCGCGAGGTGATGGAAGGCTCCTATAACTACGACGCCATCATGGACGTCCAGTGGCCTTTCGGCTTCGGCCT
>JAIKYL010000211.1 GCA_024683255.1 Bacteroidales bacterium
CCTGCAAATCAAAAACTTATACGGCGAGCCTTCCAAGGTGGATATCCAAAAGCTGGAGATGTCCATTTCCCAGCTGGAAAAAGGCGGTTTTCCGCACTTTATGCTCAAGGAAATCCACGAGCAGCCGGATACGCTGGTGGACTGCATCCGTGGCCGCGTGAGCCCGGAAACGCGGGAGATTGTCCTTTCCGGCGTCCTGGACAACAAAGAACGCTTCCTGCAGGCGGGCCGCATCATTTTTGTGGCGTGCGGTACGTCGTGGCACGCCTCTCTCATCGGCGAGCATCTGATAGAAAACCTGTGCCGCATTCCGGTAGAGGTGGAGTATGCCTCCGAGTTCCGCTACCGCAATCCCATTATCCGCAAGGACGATGTGGTGATTGCCGTCTCCCAGTCCGGCGAGACGGCCGACACCCTGGCGGCCATTGACATCGCCCGGCGTGCAGGCGCCTTTGTCTATGGCATTTGCAACGTTATCGGCTCGTCCATCGCCCGTGCCACGGACTCGGGAACGTACATCCATGTGGGGCCGGAGATTGGAGTGGCATCCACCAAAGCGTTTACCGGCCAGGTAACCGTGATGGCCATGCTGGCGCTGCTCATCGGGAAACTGCGCGGCACCATTGACGAGGCCTATTATCACGAAGTAGCCAGCGCACTGCTGGCGCTGCCGAATACCATACGGCAGGTGCTTGAAACGGCACCGGAGGTGGAAAAGCTGTCCCGCATTTTCACCTATGCCCACAACTTCATTTACCTGGGCCGCGGCTACAACTATCCCACGGCGCTGGAAGGGGCGCTCAAGCTCAAAGAAATTTCCTATATCCACGCGGAAGGCCTCCCGGCGGCGGAGATGAAGCACGGCCCCATTGCCCTGATCGATGCCGAGATGCCCACGGTGGTGATTGCCACCCTGGACCACACCTATGAGAAAACCGTATCCAACATAGAGGAAATCAAGGCGCGCGGCGGCAAAATCATCGCCATCATTTCCGAGGGCGATACGCAGCTGCGCCACCGGGCCGACTATACCATTGAGGTACCGGCCATGGCCGAATGCCTGATGCCCATCGTCTCCATTATCCCGTTGCAACTGATGGCCTATTACATTGCCGTGAGCAAGGGCCGGAACGTGGACCAGCCCCGCAACCTGGCCAAATCCGTTACCGTTGAGTAGCTTCTTTATAGTCCAGGGCGGCCTTGACAAAGTGCACAAAAATGGGTTGAGGCCGCTCCGGCGTACTTTTGAGCTCCGGATGGAACTGGGTGGCGATGAAGAACGGATGGGCGGGAATCTCCACTATCTCTGCCAGGTGGCTTTCCGGATTGATGCCGCTCACGCGCAGTCCTGCGGCTTGTAGCTCGGCCACAAAGCGGTTGTTGAGTTCATACCGGTGCCTGTGCCGTTCGGAGATAAGGGGTTTGCCGTAGATTTTCAAGGCGAGCGTGCCTTCCTGCACTGCGCAAGGATATGCGCCCAGGCGCATGGTTCCTCCCTTCAGGGTGGTCTTTTTTTGCTCCTCCATGAGGTCGATCACCGGGCAGGTGGTATCGGGCACTTCCTCGGTAGAGGCGGCGGAGGCCCAGCCAAGCACATTCCTAGCAAATTCGACCACCGCCATTTGCATACCCAGGCAAATCCCAAAGAACGGAATGCCGTTCTCCCGGGCGTAACGGACGGCGGCTATCTTCCCTTCCAGGCCCCGGGAACCAAAGCCGGGGGCCACCAGGATGCCGTCCATGCCCGCGAGCTTTTCAGGGACGTTCTCCGGCGTGAGGTGATCGGCCTGAATGGTGACCACGTTTACCTTACAGCAGTTGGCGGCTCCGGCATGCACAAAGCTTTCCTGGATGCTCTTGTACGCGTCCTGCAGCTCCACATATTTTCCCACCAGGGCAATCTTGACCTCTGCCGTGGGGTGCTGCAAACGGTCAAGGAAGGCGCTTAGTGCGCTCAAATTCGCCTCGGGTAGGCCATGAATCTCCAATTTGTTGAGTACCAAATCGTCCATATGCTCCTTTTCCATATTAAAAGGCACCTGGTAAATGCTCCACGCGTCCATAGACTGGATGACATGACCGGGTTTCACATTGCAGAACAGGGCGATTTTCTTACGGAGTTCCGGCGTGAGTTCCTTCTCTGTCCGGCAAACGATGATGTCCGGATGCACGCCCTGGGACTGCAATTTCTGGACGGAATGCTGCGTGGGCTTGGTTTTGAGCTCTTTGGCGGCCTTCAAATAAGGAATGAGGGTGAGGTGAATGCTCAGGAAGTCTTCTTCCGGCAGCTCCCATTGCAGTTGCCGCATGGCTTCCACAAAGGGCTGGCTTTCCATATCGCCCACCGTGCCGCCCACTTCGGTGATAATGACGTCATAGTCCCCCGTCTGCCCCAGCAGGAGCATCCGGCGCTTGATTTCGTCCGTAATATGGGGGACAATCTGGACGGTCTTGCCCAGATAGGCGCCCTCCCGCTCCTTGGAAATGACGGTGTTGTAGATTCTTCCCGTAGTGACATTATTGGCCTGAGAGGTGTATATGCCCAGAAAACGTTCATAGTGGCCCAGATCCAGGTCTGTCTCGGCGCCGTCCTCCGTCACATAACATTCCCCGTGCTCATAGGGATTGAGCGTCCCGGGATCGATGTTTAGATAAGGGTCGAATTTTTGGATGGTGACCCGCAGGCCCCTTGCCTGCAGCAATTTAGCCAGCGAGGCCGCGATAATGCCTTTACCCAGGGAGGAAGCAACGCCTCCCGTAACGAAAACATACTTTGTATTCATAGCCCGATATTCATATACCGGGACTCAAAGTTACAAAACTTCCGGAGAAAAACCCGT
>JAIKYL010000217.1 GCA_024683255.1 Bacteroidales bacterium
ACCTACACTCCCATGCAGGACTGGGCTTCCTTCGTGAGTTTCCAGTACGGCAAGAAATTCCAGGTGATGGGTATGCTGGGATACATGAAGCAGCTGGGCACCACCAAGGATCTCATGGCTCCCAACATGTTGTGGATTAACAACTCGGCCGACGTACACATCCAGCAGGCTTTCCGTGCCACACCCACCGTGGCCTGGAATATCGGCAAGTTCACCGTTTCCCTGGAGTACAACCTCACCGCCGCCCAGTTCGGCAGCGGAGACCGCAATGCACGCGGTATGTTCACCGGCACTCCCGAATGGATCCTGAACCACCGCTTCATCTGCATGACCAAGTTCAATTTCTAGCAGGTGTATCTTGCTAAGTAGCTGATAAATAGATGTTTATAGTTTTTGCCCTGTGATTCGAGTCACAGGGCAAATTGTCTAAGCGGCTGGCCATCAACGAGTTGAGTAAAGCGCCTTAATAATCCGAGTTTTTTTATTATCTTTGTAAACTGACATAAAAACTAAATAACCATGGGAGCATTTCACGCATATGACATCAGGGGCATCTACAATGTAGATTTTGACAAGGACGTCGCCTACAAGGTGGGTTACTTCCTCCCCGAGCTTTTAAAGGCCGATAAGGTCCTTGTGGGCCGCGACTGCCGCCTCTCCGGCCAGGAGATCCACGACTACTTGATCAAGGGTATCACGGACGCCGGCGCCGATGTGGACGACATTGGCTACAGCAGCACCCCGCTGGTGTATTTCGGCACCGCCAATTACGGCTACAAAGCTTCCGTACAGATTACCGCCAGCCACAATCCCCGTGAGTACAACGGCATGAAGGTGAGCCGGGAGAATGCGCTTCCCGTGGGTTTGGACACCGGTCTGGGCCAGATCAAGCAGTGGATAGACGAAGGCCGTCCCACGCCGCCCGCCGCCAAGAAGGGCAAGGTGAAGGAAATTGACATCAAGCCGGATTATCTCAAGTTCCTCATGAAATTCAAAGGGGACTATTCCAACCTCAAGATCGCTTTTGATCTTTCCAACGGCATGAGCACCCTCTTCGCCAAGGAAGTATATAAAGGCGAAGACGCCACCTTCCTTTTCGACGAGATGGACGGCAGCTTCCCCAATCACGAACCCAACCCGCTGGTGGCCAAGAACGTGGAGCCGCTCAAGAAGCTGGTGGAGGAAATCAAGGCCGATGTGGGCGTTATCTACGACGGAGACGCAGACCGCGTTATGTTCGTGGACGACAAGGCCCGCTTCGTGGCTCCGGATCTGGTGGTGGCTCTCATGGCCCGCTACTTCTGCGACGAAAGAGGGGAGAAGAACCCCCGCGTGCTGCAGGAAATCCGTTCCAGCCTGGCCGTGGCGGAATACCTTTCCAAGAATTACAATGCCGAGGTGCACACCTGGCGTGTGGGCCGCGCTTTCGCTGCTCCCAAGCTCCGCGAGATAGACGGTCTCTGGGGCGGGGAACTGGCCGGCCACTATTATTTCAAGGACTTCTTCTACAGTGACAGCGGTATGCTCTCCAGCATCATCGTCCTACGCATCGTGAGCGCCCTCAAGAAGCAGGGTATCAAGCTCAGCGAGGAAATGGACCGCCTCACCGGCTATGAGAATTCCGGAGAGATCAACTATAAACTGGAAGACAAGAAGGGCGCCATGGACGCCATCAAGGCATATTTCGAAAGCAAGGAAAAGCCCACCAAGGTAATGGACTTCGACGGTTACCGTCTGGAATTCCCGCAGTGGTGGTTCAATATCCGTCCTTCCAACACGGAACCCTACCTCCGCTTCATCTGCGAGGCCACTTCCAAGGAACTCCTTAAAGAAAAGATTGCCGAGGCCGATGCCATCCTTGTAGGTAAATTCGGCGGCAAGCGTTAAAACATTTGATGAAAAACTTTTATCTCCCCACCCTTCTCCTGCTGGCCGCATCGGCCTGCCTTTCCCTGCATGCTCAGGAGGCAGATTCCGTTGCCATCCGGCAGGCAGACTCCCTGCGGCACGCCTTCGGGCGGCAGCAGATGGCACCCACCAACGCCATCAGTACCAAGTATGCCGATACACTGGACACCGGCAATCCCGGCGTGAAGGTGGTCCTGTACGACAACGGAACATACCGTTATGTCCGGGACCTGTCCCAGATGGCTTCCGACAGCGTTTTCACGGAGTTCTGGGACACCCGGAACGTGAATCCGTACCGGAGTGATCCGGACCCGCTGCCGGAAAAGTTCTCCATCTGGATTGTGGACAGTCTGGGGGCCTATAGCTGCCCCAACCAGGTGAAGCCCCGTTCCCTGTTCGGTTATCGGCACGGCCGCAGGCATCAGGGTATAGACTTGCCGCTGTCCACCGGCACGCCCGTTTCCGCCGCTTTTGACGGAAAGGTGCGAATCTCGGACTATGTGAGCGGTTACGGCAACCTGGTGGTCATCCGTCACGCCAATGGCCTGGAAACCTTCTACGGCCATCTGTCCAAGCGGAACGTGGAGTCCGGAGACTGGGTGAGTGCGGGGGATATCATCGGCCTGGGCGGCTCTACGGGCCGCTCCACCGGGCCTCATCTGCATTTTGAAACGCGTTACCGCGGAGCTGCCTTTGATCCGGCATGGCTCATAGATTTTGAGACGGGTACCCTCCGTCACCGCCTGCTAACCATCCGTTCCTGGTACTTCAACGCCAACCAGCGTTATGTGCAGAACGTAGACGACGAGGATGAAATCTTCCGCACGGACGAGGAAGACCGTCTCCTGGCCGAAGAACAGGCCAAGAAGGAAGCGGCTGCCCGCGCAGCTGCCGAAGCCGCCGCCGTCAAGTACCACACCATCCGCTCCGGAGACACCCTGGGCGCCATTGCCCGCAAGTACCACACCACGGTGAACCGCCTCTGCCAGCTGAACGG
>JAIKYL010000018.1 GCA_024683255.1 Bacteroidales bacterium
GCCACGATGAGGCCGCGCTGTCCCTTGCCGATGGGGGTGAACATATCCACCACGCGGATGGACTGGTCCTTCTCGTGTCCATGACCCAGGAGGTTGAATTTCTCCGTGGGGAACAGGGGAGTAAGGAAGTCGAAGGGCACACGGTCCCGCACGAAGTCCGGGGTGCGGCCGTTGATGTAATTGATCTTGACCAGCGGGAAATACTTGTCTCCTTCCCGCGGAGGACGGATTTCACCGGTTACGGTGTCTCCGTTCTTGAGGGCGTTCTGCTTGATCTGCTGCTGGGAAACGTAAATATCGTCCGGGGAGTTGAGATAATTATAGTCTGAAGAGCGCAGGAAGCCGTAGCCGTCCGGCATTACCTCCAGCACGCCCGTGGCCACCACGGAGCCTTCGAATTCAATGCGGGGCTTGGGCTGGGGCTGAGGCTGCTGGGGACGCTGCTGCTGATGCTGCTTCCGGGGTTTTTCCGGCTGCTGCGCCGTATCCGACTTTAAATCGTCGAACAGATCGTGGATAAACTGCTTCCCGTCCACCTGGGATGCCACCGGAGCCTCCGGGGCCTTCTCTTCGGCTGCGGGCTTATCGGCCGTTAAAACGGGCTCTGCGGGGGTTTCCGGGGCATTCTTGGTCTTGCGTCCACGCTTGCGGGCGGCAGGCTGGGGTGCATCGGCCGATGCCTCTGCGGGCTTCTGGGCCGGCTTTTCTTCCGCAGGCTTTTGCTGGGCCTCCGGCTTTCCGGCCTGTTTCTTCTTGCGGTTGCCGGCAGGCTTTTCCTCCGCCTTGGGAGCGGCGGGAGCAGCGGGCTTTTCCGCAGCAGGGGCGGGTTTCTCCTCCTTGCGGGGACGTCCGCGTTTCTTGGCTTTATTATCCGGGGCCGATGCGGGTTTCTGGGACTCTATAACGGCCTCCTTGTCCAGGATGGCGAAACCCAGCGCGGCGCTGTCCATCTTCTTGGTACCCTTGATATCCAACGATTCTGCTAATGTCCTGAGCTGTTCCTCGCTCATGGAGTTAAGTTCAAATAAACTATGGGGCATAATTTAAAGAGATATGTCTGAAAGAAGGCATCCCGAACGGAATACCAATGCAAAGTTAAGCATTTTTTCCAAAATGGCAAATGCTTACTTCAACATATTATCCATGTAGGATTCGGATTTCTTGAACCTCAGGAGGTCTGCCAGGGCCGATGCATTGGCCGCGATGCGGAAGCTGTAGGACTTCCACTGGCCCATGGGCACCCAGCTGAACGCAATGTTGAAACAGTGCATGTCGTAGGTGGCACTGATTTGCGTTGTAGTGAGCTTCATGGCCATGAGATCCACACCGGTGGTCACCTGGATGTTCATCCTGGGCGTGAGCTTGAGACTGCCGGAAATATTGAGCGTCTGGGTGAATTTCTTGTTCTCCAGCAGGGTCTTTGTTGCCGACTGGTATGAATACGACTTGCTATAATTAAAAGAGTAGCTTAAGCTTATGTTCCAGGGCGCATTGGGATTCATATAATAGAGATAGCCGCCGGGGATGTATTCTCCAGTAATGGGATGCTCATAAATCCGCGTATAGCCATTTCCGTTGGCGCCTCCGGAAGAGCCGCCATTGCCCTTGGTGCCGTCGTCTCCGTTAAGGGCGCCCTTTCCGCTCCAGCCGATGGAGGCCGATACGGTGGCGTTGGTAAGGCGTACAGGCACGCCGGTGGCCACTACATTGTACTTGTTGATCTTCTTGCCCCGCTCGTCCACGGCATAGGGATCCAGGTTCATGTTGGCACTGATGTTCAGCTTGTTGAACAGGTTGGTGGAAGCCGTGATGGAGATGTTCTGCATCTTGAGCGAATCGGCCAGGAAATTATAGCCGGTGCTGATGTTGAGCTGATCCAGCAGCTTCACCTTCTTGGTGCCGGTACCGGTTGTATCGGCATTATCCCTTACTTTGGCCTCCAGGTTGTTGCCGATCTGGAGGGACAGGGTGCCGGTCTTACCCCGGCCGGGCGGAGAGACGTTGTTGTGGTTTCCGGTAACGGTATAGATATTATACCACGCTTCCGCATGGTATTGTCCGTTTTTGTCGTAATAGGGATCCAGCTGTCGCCATCCGTTGAAAGCCGTGCCCTTTTCCGGTGACAGGTTGATGGACATGGACGGCGTTATCACATGCCGGATGGCCTGCACCATCCGGTGCTTGCCGAAGTTGAACATGCCATATACACGGGTGGACATGGATACGCTTCCGGAATAGGTATGTGTTATTCCAAAGTGGTTGAAGGCCCGTCCCGGGTCCGTAACCACCTTCTGGGCCCATACCGGATTGCCGTCCTTATCGTTCACCATCACTGGATTCCCGTCCTCGTCCACCACGTTTTCCAAGGTCTGCGAGCCGCTGGAGAACATCCAGTTCATGCCATAGTTTACGCTGGGCGTCACATTGATGTACTTTAGGAGCGTAAAGCTGGGAAGGCCGATCTGGAACGTATGGGACATGCCGTTGGTAATGCGGTCCAGGGCCTTTACGCCCAGGGAATCCCCAAACTCCTTCACGCGGTAAGGATTACCGTTGGCATCCAGCTCCGTAAGATGGGTCCCGTCCGCCTGCATCACATAGTCCTGCAAGTCCCGCATCTTGAAACTGATCTTGTTCTGGAAAGAGGCGTTATAGCCGAAGGAGATTTTCTCATAGGCCTTTTCCTTACCGGCACGCACCTTTTTCTTGAAAGGATAGAAACGGGTTACGGAGAAAGTGATATTGGGCAGGGTGAAGGTGTAGCTGGAGTCCCTGGTATTCTGGTTGTGAAGGGCGTTGACACTAAGATTGAACTTACCGTTCCAGTTCCGGGAATAGGAGATGGAGGAGCTCACCTGGTTTTGCTGGGCTTCCGTCACGGAACGGGAGTTATACTTGTTGTTGGACGGACTGGAGAAGTTCACGGACGCGCTGAAAGTGGTTCCGGGATGGGCCTTGGCATCCTGCGAATGCGACCAGCGCAGGCCGAAGTTCCTGGACTGGACGAAGTCCGTGCTGCCTTTCTCACCGGTCTGGTCGTTGGAGTAGGTGAGGGCGATGGAACCGCTGAACTTGTAATTGACCCTGTAACGGGAGTTGAAATCCACGGCCCAGGAGCCCAGGGTATAATAGTCTCCCGTGATGGAGAAATCCAGATAGTCTCCCAGGACGAAGTAAATGCCGGCATCCCGCATGTAGAAGCCGCGGGCCTGTTCTTCGCCGAAGGTGGGCATCAGGAGGCCGGTGGCGCGGGTGGGCTTTTCCGGCACGAAACCAAACGGCAGGCCGATGGGGACGGGAACGCCACCCACAACGGGCCACGCAGGGCCGAAAACGGTCTTCTGCGAAGGTTTGGTGATCACTTTGGCCAGGCTGAGGCGCAGATAATAATGCGGTTCCTCCAGGTCACAGACCGTATACATGCCGTCTTCCATGTTGATGGACTGGTCCGGCATCATCTTGATCTTCTGGCCCTGCAGGATGCCTTCGGCCTCCTTGGTAACCATGTTGGTGATGCGCGCCTTCCGGGTGTTGAAGTTGTAATACACCTCGTCCATCTTGTAGCTGGCACTGCCCTGGGACATCTCCGGAAGGCCGTTCCATTCTCCCGTGAGGGTGTCCAGCTGTCCGCGGGCATACACCGTGTTGGTGGACATGTCAAAACGGATATAATCGGCCGTGAGCTTCATGTCCTGGTAGGTGACCGTAGCGCCGCCGTAATAGTAGATGAGCCTGTTTCCGTTGGAAAAATCCGTTACAATGGAGTCCTGGGCGGTGGTGAAGGCCGGCCAGTTGAGCGAACTCTTGTCCAGCATGTCCAGGGAGTCCTGTCTGGCCTTGGCAACGGAATCGGCCCGCGCCAGGGAATCCCGCATCCGCGCCTTGAGGGAATCTTCCGGACTAATCAAAGTGTCTTTAACCACCTGAGCCGTTGTATCTTCCTGGTTTCTGAGCGAATCCAGGAGGGTAACAAGCGAGTCCGGAACCTGGCGCTTCACCTTAACGGCACTTTCTTTGCGGATGGAACGGTAGCGGAGAGGAAGCTTGCGGGCATCGGCAAACAGGCCGGTCACCAGGACCAGCACCGTTACCAGGCCGATATATTGCATTAACTTCCTTGCCATTCCGTATTTTTTGCTAAATTTGTGCAAAAATATAATTTACAAAAGTACTATATATTCCACAATTTTCAAAACTGAAGCAGCCATGACGCCGTTTTTCCGCCCTGTCTTAGCGCTTATAGCAGCCTCTTTCCTTGCAATCCCCGTGCCCGCGCAGAACGGCAGGGAAAGTGCTACGGTAAAACTCCGGACCGTGGTCATTGACCCGGGACACGGCGGCAAGGACCCCGGCTGCGTGAGCCGGGACAAGAAAACCTACGAAAAGGACATCGTTCTGGACGTAGGCCTGCGCCTCAGGGAGAAAATCCAGGCCGCCTTCCCGGATGTGAATGTGATCATGACCAGGGATGACGACACCTTCGTGGAATTGGAGAACCGCGCCGTCACCGCCAACAAGGCCGATGCCAACCTTTTCATCTCCATCCACGTGAACGCCGTGGAGAAAGGCACCACCGCCAACGGCTATTCCATCCATACGCTGGGCCAATCGGCCAAGAAGGGGAACGACTTGTTTTCCAAGAACTTAGACCTCGTAAAGCGGGAAAACTCCGTAATTATGCTGGAAGATAATTACGAGGCCCGGTACCAGGGTTTCGACCCGGAGGACCCGCAGTCCTACATTATCTTCAACCTCATGCAGAATGCCCACCTCTCCGGCAGCCTCACCTTTGCCGACGATGTGGCAAAAGCAATGGGCACTTCTCCCATCAAACACAGCCGCGGCGTGAACCAGGACCCCTTCTGGGTGCTCTGGAGAACCGCCATGCCCTCGGTGCTGGTAGAGGTGGGATTCATCACCAATCCGGACGACTTGGCCACCATGCGCTCGGAGAAGGGGAGGGACGGCATCGCCCAGAACCTGTTCAACGCCTTCTCCACCTTCAAAAAGCGTTACGACGGCCCGTCGGCCGATGAAACCCCGGCACCGGCCACCCCGGCTCCAGCGACAGCGGAGCAACAGGTTGCCACTCCTTCCACTGCCGAAAAGACGGACGGTCCGGTCTATGGAACCCAGATTTTGGCCATCGGTAAAGAGATGTCCCTGACGGATCCTTTTTTCAAGGGTTACAAGCCCGTGGTGGTAAAAAGTGGGAAACTTTTCAAGTATATTGTTGAAACTTCTTCTTCTCTTTCGGAAGCCAAGAAAAAATACAACGCCGTCCAGCAAAAATTCCCGGATGCATATTTGGTGAAAATAGAGAATGGCGCCACCGGTCCGGTACGATGATTTTCCCTCTTGCAGGGGGCTGCAACAAAGGAAAAAATGCATTTCGCTATTTTAGAACTTTTCTAAATAAGAAAGATTAATTATACGAAATATAACGCATTTTTACCAAAATAATCGGCTGATTTTCAGGCAATTCATAATTTTTGAATAAAGGGGGTCGCTTTCTTTAATTATAGAGATAAAAAATTTTATTTCCAATAGCGGAAGTGTTTTTTTATTAAGAATTTTTCCTCCATTTTTGCACTTGCGAAAATAACAACACTACTATTATCCCAAGCGACTTCCTCCAAAATGGACCAGGAAAGACATATTGCGGTATGGAATAACTGTCTGCAGATCATTGGAAATAACATTGATCAGCAGAAGTTTGATACCTGGTTCAAGCCCATCGTTCCGGTGAGCCTGGAGGGGTCAAAACTAACCGTGCAGGTTCCCTCGGATTTTTTCCGCGATTATATTGAAGGTGCCTTCATGGACCTGCTCAAGGTTACGCTCCGGCGGGCCATCGGCGCAGACGCCCAGCTGTTCTATCTGGTACAGCCCGTGCGCAACGGTGCCAGCATGACCATCCCGGCCTCCAACGGCCCCGTACCCACCAACAATCCCGTTTCCGTTCCCACGTACCAGCCTGCCGGCAATCCCAGTCCATTTGTGTATCCGGGTGTCCAGCGGCTCAAGATCAATCCCCGGCTCAACCCGGTGTACTGCTTCGGAAACCTGGTGGAAGGGGAGTGCAACAAAATGGGTGTCAACGCAGGTGAAAGCATTTCCCTCTCTCCCGGCAAGACCCCCTTCAATCCGCTGTTCCTCTTCGGCGGTCCCGGTCTGGGCAAAACGCATATCGCGCAGGCCATCGGCATAGATATCAAGGAGCGTTTCCCGGAAACGGTAGTGCTGTATGTCACCGGCAATGAGTTCAAAACCCAATACATGGATGCCGTAAAAGGCAACCGGATTGTGGATTTCCTGGCCTTCTACCAGCGCATAGACGTCCTCATCGTGGACGATATCCAGGACATGGTGGGGCAGGGCACCCAGAACTCTTTCTTCAACGTATTCAACCACCTGCATCAGAACGGCAAGCAGCTCATCTTCACCAGCGACCGCGCCCCCGTGGACCTGCAGAACTTTGAGGAGCGCCTCCTGTCCCGCTTCAAATGGGGCCTCTCCGTGGAGCTTTCCCGTCCGGACTATGAGACGCGCCTGCACATGCTGCGCTCCCGCGCACAACGCGAAGGTGTAGATGTAAGCGAGGATGTGCTCTCTTTCCTGGCCTCCCGCGTTAAATCCAATTTCCGGGAACTGGAAGGTACGCTCATCTCCCTGGTGGCCCATGCCACCCTGGGACACCGGGACATCACCGTGGACCTGGCAGAGAACATTACCGGAAAGATTGTCTCGGAACAGTCCTCGGACATCTCCATAGACCTCATTGTCAATACCGTGTGCGAGTACTTCAACATCACGCGGGACATGATGCTCTCCAAGACGCGCAAGCGCCAGATTGTCCAGGCCCGCCAGATTGCCATGTACGAGTGCCGGAGCCTCATCGGGAACTGCTCCCTATCCACCATCGGCGCAGAACTGGGCGGAAAGGACCATGCCACCGTCCTTCATGCCTGCACCACCGTTCAGGATCTCATGGCCACGGACAAGCTCTTCCGCCAGTGGGTAGAAGATATCGAAGGCATGATTGTTGTTCCCGTAGAAAACTAAAAAGAGGCCCCTTGAAAGAGGCCTCTTTTTTTATTTCAACTGCAATGGGTTCCGCTTCAGGTAAGTAATGACCCGGGCAATTTCCTTATAAAAGGGCGTGTCTTCCAGTATTTCCGGCTGTATGGTGCGGATTTGCTCGTAAACAGCCCTGGAGGTATCGCAAAGGCGGGTCTTGATGCCCAGGCAGTCCGTAGCCTGCGCCAGGGCCATAAAGTGGATGGCCATTACCTGGAAGGCATTTTCCACCACCTGGCGGCACAAGAGGGCGCTGTTGGTACCCATGGAAACGATATCCTGGTTGTCATTATTGTTGGGGATGCTGTGCACGTAATTGGGCATGGCCAGGGTCTGGCATTCCGCCGTGGTGCTGGTGGCCGTAAACTGGCAGGCCTGCATCCCATAGTTCAGTCCCAGGGTTCCCTTATTCAGGAACGGGGGGAGAATGCCGTTAATACGGTCGTGGAAAAGGTAGTTCAGCTGCCTTTCCGTAAGCATGGTAAGACGGACCAGTGCAATCTTTACCTTATCTTCTTCCAAGGAGACATAATCTCCGTGGAAATTGCCTCCGTGGTACACGTACTGCGTATCGGGATCCACAATGGGATTGTCGCAGGCAGAATTGATTTCATTTTCCAACACCCCCCGGGTATAGGCAAGGGTGTCATGGATGGGACCCAGGATCTGGGGCGTGCAGCGGAGGGAATAGTACGCCTGCACCTTCTTTTCAAACACTTTCTCCTTGTTCTCTCCGGTATAAAGGTCTATTTCCCGCTTGGAGAAGCACTGGGAGGTCCGGGCCAGTTCCCGCAGGCGGCGGGCAATGACCTGCTGGCCTTTCTGGCGGCGGCACTCGTTCAGGGGCTGGGCCATGAAATCGTCGTAGGAACCGGCAATCTCGTTCATCCAGACGGCAGCCAGGGTGGCCCAGTCCAGCAGGATGCTGGCCTGGAACTGGTTCACCAGGGAAACGCCCGTCATGACGGAAGTGCCGTTCACGGCCGAAAGGCCCTCCCGGATATGGATGTCCATGGGCTTGAGGCCGCATTCGGCCATCACATCGGCCGAAGGACGCCATTCCCCTTTATAATGTACTTCGCCTTCTCCCAGGAGCGCCAGAGCCATGTGGGCCAACTGGACCAGGTCTCCGCTGGCGCCTACGCTGCCGTGGCGGGGAATGAAGGGACAGATGCCCCGGTTGATGAATTCCACCAGCAGCTTTACAACATCCGGATGGATGCCGGACTTGCCTTGCAGGAAAGTCCCCACGCGGGCCACCATGGCGGCCTTGACGGAGGCATCTCCCAGGGGTTTGCCGGCGCCGGTGGAATGGCTGCGGATAATATTATATTGCAAATCTTTCAGGTACTGGTCTTCCACCCTCCACTGGGCCATGGGACCAAACCCGGTATTGATACCGTAAATGACTTTGTCTTTGTGGAATTGTTCCAGGAAGCGGTAACAGCGTTCTACCTGGGCCATGGCGGCGGGATCCACAACAAATTCCTTTCCGTGAAAGACGATGTCTTCCACGTCTTTATAACTCAAATATTCCATTCTTCTCTTAATTTGGTTGCGAATTTACTCAGAATTCTGCAGTTTTCATAGGAATAACGCGTCGGAATGCCTATCTTTGGAAGATTAAAACCCAAATGATTATGGATTCCGCCACTGTTCTCAAGTTTTTCCAGGAAATTACGAATATTCCCCGTGAGTCCGGCCACGAAGGCCCCATCACCGCCTATCTGCAGGAGTTTGCCGCCAAACGGGGGCTCAAGTGCAAAACGGATAAAACCGGCAATGTCGTCATAATCAAGGAGGCTTCCCCCGGCAAGGAGGAGGTTCCCGCTTTGGTGCTCCAGGCCCATCAGGACATGGTGTGCGAGAAACTGGCCGATTTTGATTTCGATTTCAAAACCCAGCCCATTCCCTATGAGATAGAAGACGGCTGGATGGTGGCCAAAAATACCACCCTGGGCGCGGACGACGGTATCGGCATAGCCGCCTGCCTGGCCCTGCTGGAAAGCAAGGAGCCCATGGGAAAGCTGGAATGCCTGTTCACCATCTCGGAAGAGACCGGCATGGACGGCGCCTTTGCCCTGGAGCCGGGCTTCTTTGAGGGAAAAACCCTCATCAACCTGGACTCGGAAGACGAGGGGCAGCTGTTTGTAGGCTGCGCCGGCGGCAAGGAAAGCAATGCCAGTTACCAGTTCTCCCGGGAGCCGCTCCGTAAAGGCTACAAAACGCTTAAGATCAGGGTCTTCGGCGGCATCGGCGGCCATAGCGGGGACGATATCAACAAGGAGCGCATGAACGCCCTCAAGCAATTGGTCCGCTTCCTCTATACAGAGTTGCAGTTCGATTTCCAGCTCATTGCCATAGAGGGCGGCAACAAGCACAACGCCATCTGCCGGGAAGCCTGGGCCCTCATCGCCGTTCCGGAAGACGAGGTGCAGGATATGAAGGAGGACGTGAAGGCCTTCAACGGCATCCTCAAGGCCGAATTCGCCAGCTCGGATCCGGACGTGGAAGCCGCCGTGGCATCGGCCGATACCCCCTTGCAGCCCATTGACGAAGGGGATGCCGCGGCCATCATCGCCACGCTCCTGGCCATTCCGCACGGCGTGCAGGCCATGTCCATGGACATTCCCGGTCTTGTTCAGACTTCTACCAACATGGCGGCCGTGCACACCAAAGAGGATGTGCTCACAGTCCTCTGTTCCCACCGCAGTTCCGTGGTGTCGGAGCTAAGCGCCATCGCAGAAAAACTGGAAGCCACGTGCTTCCTGGGCGGTTTTGACGTAGAGCATCACGGAGATTATCCGGGCTGGAAACCCAATCTCAAGTCCCACATCCTGGAGCTGTCTGTAGCCTCTTACAAGAAGTTGTTCAAGAAGGATCCGGAGGTGAAGGCCATCCATGCCGGCCTGGAATGCGGCCTGTTCCTGGAGAAGTTCCCGGACCTGGACATGATCTCCTTCGGCCCCACGCTCCGCGGTGTACATGCCCCGGGAGAAAAGCTGGAGCTCTCCTCCCTGGATAAGTTCGTGGCCCATCTCAACGATGTAGTTTTAAACTTTAAATAAGTGAAACTGGAAGGACAGTCCCTTCGAAAACCCATGGCCACCCTCGGCCGTGTAAGAGGGAGGGGCCCACAGCCAGTGCCAAAATGGCACGGCGAGTTGGGAGGGGTCGCGAAGCGACGGTTTTCGAAGGGAGCTGTCCTGCAAGTGAAGCATTCATAACAATATGTTAATTGCACCTTCCATACTGGCAGCGGATTTCCTGCATCTGGAAAAGGATGTGGAAACCATTAACCGTCATGCCGATATCTTCCATCTGGA
>JAIKYL010000044.1 GCA_024683255.1 Bacteroidales bacterium
AGGTAATGGCGCTGGAACTCCGGCTGGATGGTGAGGCGCCCCGAGAGACCGTACAGGCCCTTGCCTTCATATTCGTTATACTGGAATCCCTTGCAGATGTCGCCAATGCTCCAGTCGGTTACAAGTTGTGCTATCATGGTGCTATTGTTTTTTGCGGATGAAAAAACGTTTATATACTTTTTGCCCCTCTATTGTAGCTTGCGAGATTCCGGAAAATGCATTCCATAGACCGTTTGAGAATCCTCTCCCTTCAGATTCTGTGGCTCCGATTATCTCAAATTGCTCGGGGCAATACTTGTCCAAAAACGAAATAGGAACCCCCATTACACCATCATAATCATCTGGAATGGCATCTGTAAACGGGACTTCTATCGCTTCATAATTATCATACTTCCTATATCCTTTCTCTTTGATATCAGCGTGTTTACTAAATCTCAAGTTGTCTTTCATGGACATCAGGCGCAATGGTTCGTGTCTTCGACCATGCTCCATATTGGTAAACCAGCCCGTGCCAGCAACGCTGATATATTTCTTACCCTTTTCATCAATATATAATTCTGTCCCTATCATAGGATAACTATCCGGTACCAGAAAGGTCATATTCTTTCCTCCATCACGTCGATTAAACCGTGTTCCTGTCCATAGCCGATTGGCCTTAATCAATGGAAAGACTTCTTTGTATGTAACACAGTTTACATTACCGATAATTAAAAACAGTTTCCCGGCTTCCATAATCCATCCCAGAAATTCCCGGAACAGTGAGAAGGGCGGATTGGTTACAATGATATCGGCCTGGTCGCGGAGTGCACAGACCTCATGACTGCGGAAGTCACCGTCGCCTTCCAGATAGTGCCACTCCAGGTCGTCGATATCGATACGGCCGCTGCCGTTGGTATCGCGCGTGAGCTCAAAGATCTTTCCTTTGATGCGGGTTTTATCTACATCAAACAGAGGACTTTCTGTCTCGAAGAGGGTGGGCTCGTAATCTTTGTACTTCTTGCTCTCTACCGCGTACGAGGTGCTAATCAGGCGTTTAAGGCCCAGTCGCTCGAAGTTCTGGGCAAAGAAGCGGGTGAAATTGGACCACTCAGGGTCATCACAAGGCAGGAGAACTGTCTTGTCACGGAAGGTGTCCGGGTTATACTCCAAGTATGCATTCACTTCCTTCTGGATATCGGCATACTGGGTGTAAAACTCGTCATTCTTGGCAGCCTTCGGGGCGCCAAGATTCGTGTTGTTGGCCATAAGCTGCGCTCTTACGGCACTTGCGACTTATCACGGGCGGGCAATAGGGCACAAAAAAGGCATGGACCTTCGCAAATCCATGCCCCAAGGCCCTAGGAAGCCCGCAACACTAGATAAGTCCAGTCCACGCCAAAGCGCAGACATTCACTGACTTATCCGGTGTGTTGCATCGAAATTTCCTAGGTTTCTGGGGCAACCGAATAAATAGCAAATGCTATGATAATATGTAACAACACCCCAAAAGGGGGATTGCAAGAGCAAAGCTACAAAAAACTTTTGGATTTCCCGCAAAAAACGTTCAATCAATCCGATAGATATGAATAAACCATCTTATATATAAATCGGCAATAATTGTTTGGATATTGCCGATTTATTATTATATTTGCGGAAAGATGCTTTGAATATGAGACCGGCGCGGAATAAAGAAAGGGTGGAGGAACTCCTCTTGGAGGGGAGGGAACTAACTACTGCAGATTTCTTCGCGGTTTGCGAAGGTATGCCTGCTCCAACCGTGTATGCGCGGATTCGTGCCCTGCAGAAGTCCGGACGTTTATCTAAAATCGGACGCGGCAAGTTTATACCGGTTCATAAGCCCAAATATATGCCGGAAGTAACTCCTTGGATGCTGGAGGTTAGTCATTTACTGGTAGATGGATGTGAAGGTGTTAACTGTTGCATCATTCAAAAGGGCCCAAATCTATATGTGGAGGCGGCCAGAACTGACCTTACTGTCTTGGAGCAATGTCTAAGGGAAAAATACCAGAAGGTAATACGGAAGCAAGATGCAGACCGCTTTCCAGCGGCTTTGGAGGGATATATTGTAATTAGCCATCTGGTTTCAGATGCACCGGTTCTCAATGTCTCGGAAGAAATGACGGTTCCATCCATTGAAAAGGATTTGGTAGATAAACTCCTGCAGGAAAAAGGCAGGCCGATAGAGCGTCTAAGTGATTTCCAAAAACAGATGGAGGTATATCCGGTCAATATCAATCGGCTCAAACGATATGCCGCCAGAAGGGGTTTGTCAGAAGAGTTGTCGACACAATTGTCCTCTTTGGATGTGTCCAGGATGGAAATGTTCTCTCAGGTGCAAAACTATCTGGCAGGAAAACCCATCTCCAAAGCGTGGGTGTTTGGCTCTTTTGCAAGAGGAGAAGAAACGCCGGAGAGCGACTTGGACTTATTGGTAGATTATCTTCCGGATGCCAAGGTCTCTTTGTTTGATATTGTCCGTTATAAACTGGACATGGAAAGCTTAATCCATCGGCAAGTGGACTTGGTAACTAATGGAACGTTAAGACCATTTGCCCTCCCGTCGGCAGAAAGAGACAAGTACTTGATTTATGAGAGATAAGGTGAACGATGCGGCCAGATTGGAACTGATGCTGGAAGCCATTGGCAATATAGAGGAGTTCATGCAGGGCGTGGATACGTGTCAAGCATTTGTCTCCAATAAGCTCTTGTGTCATGCTGTTATCTACAATTTGCAGTGCATAGGGGAGGGGGCGTATAAACTGTCAAGGGAATACACAAATACCCATCCGGAGATAGATTGGGAGGCCATTGAAGGATTACGACATATCCTTGTCCATGATTACTATACTGTTGACATGGCAACGGTATGGGCAATCATGGAAAGTGATCTCCCCTTACTAAAGTGTTATTTGTTAAAACAGAGCGCTTAATCCTTAAACAGGCCCTGAGGGAGGGCGTGGCGGTTGAGGAAGATGTAGGTGGTGTTGAGGGCCATGTAGTCCCGGGACATGTACCAGATGCCTTTGTAAGGGCCGCTTTCGCCCCAGGAATTCTTAACCAAGTAGAAGGGCTTTCCGTTTTCGTCTATGGCTTTGCCGTAGATGAGCATCACGTGGTCATAGGTGAAGCGCCAGTCGTCCCACTGTTCCTGCCGTAGTTCCTGGGTGGGGACAACACCTTCCGGCAGCATGGCTGTGGCGGTGGCACGGTTGAAGTCTCCGGAAACGTCTCCGCCCCAGGCTACCGTATAGCCGGCATCCAGGGCCTGGTCCAGGATGTCCATTAGCTGGCCGATGGGAATGTTGTAGCTGGGCTTGAGCCGCCATTTGTAGGGGGCTTCAATGACAAACCATTGGTCGAACGGATGGTGCGTGTAACTGGTAAGGCTCACATAGTCGTCCAGGTTCAGGCCAAGGCTTTGGGCAAAGGACTTGGGCGTATAGGGTTTTCCCTCATACACAAACGATTCCGGGCATTTGCCAACATAACTTTCGATAAGTGCCAGAACGCTGTCCCGCCAGTGGGGGAGCGGCTCCTTGGCGTCCTCCCGGACAATGCTCTTTACCCGCTTTTCCAGCTCCGGGAAGAATACCTTGAAATTGGCCAGGGAGTCTCCCGTGAGCGAACCGGGGGCGGGCATGGCTTCTTCCGGGCAGATGCCATGGTTGCGGATTACGTCAATTACGTCGTCGCAGGAACCGCCTTCTGATATCTGGCTATAGCCGTGCATGCGCACATAGTGGGTGGCGCAGTCCATGTAGTCCTTGTTCACCACGAACATCTCGCACAGGTTATAGGTCTTTCCCGTCTGGCGGAGAATCTCCGCCTCCAGGAAGCCCAGTGTGGCAAAATCCCAGCAGGTGCCGCTGCGGTATTGGTTTTTAACACTGGTAATGGGGATTTCCTTCACCGTCCGGAAGGTCTTTCCGTCCTGTGCCCATGCCATGGCGGCAAGGAGCAAAAGGCTTGCAATTAGGGATAATTTCAGTTTCATATGCAAACTTACATAAAAAACCGCGATTTTTCCTTATGTTTGTACAGTAAACACCACACATTGTAGTATATGAAACCTATCAGCACAGACAAAGCACCGGCCGCCATCGGCCCGTACAGCCAGGCCATCAACAGTGGCGCCGGCCTTGTTTTCCTCTCCGGACAGCTTCCCATAGACCCTGCCACCGGCGCTTTCCCGGAAGGAGGCGTCAAGGAGCAGACCCGCCAGTCCATTCTGAATGCCAAATCCATTCTGGAAGCGGCCGGTCTGGGGCTTTCCCATGTTGTAAAGACAACGGTTTTTCTGGCCGATATGGGGGACTTTTCTGCAATGAATGAGGTCTATGCCCAATTCTTCACCCTGCCCTTCCCGGCCCGGAGCGCCGTGGCGGTCAAGACCCTCCCAAAAGGCGCCCTTGTGGAGATAGAGTGTATTGCTGCCAGGTAATCTTTACGGAATCAGTACCCAATAGGTCTTCCCGGCCTTGTTGGTAAGTTTGGTGTCCCGGATCCAGGGGTTGGCGTCCCGGAGGGCGGCATAGGTGGTGCCGTGCTGCAGGGCAAAGTCCACCCAGTTTACGGGGCCGGAAACGGATACGGCCGTGCGCCTGGGGTAAGGCGGGTACTGATCCAGCGGATTGAGCCGGTAGCCAAAGGCGGAGGGATTCTCAAAGAACATCTTGCAGGCCAGCAGCCGGAACATATAGCGGGAAGTCTCCTCCTTGATGAACAGTTCCAGGGCCGATGTCTGCTTCTGCTCCGCCAGGCGTGCGGCGATGCCGCCCTGTCCGGCGTTGTAGCTGGCGGCCACCGTCATCCAGTCTCCGAATTTCTTGAGGGCATCCTTGAGATACTGGCAGGCGGCCAGGGTCTCCTTGTCCGGATGGAAACGTTCGTCCACTTCGGCATTTACTTCCAGTTTATAAGTGGCGGCCGTGGCCTTGGTGAACTGCCAGAGGCCCGATGCGCCCGTTGCCGAAACGGCCAGCGGATCCAGGTTGCTCTCTATGGCCATCAGATACTTTAGGTCTTCCGGAATGCCCTGCTCCTTAAGAATGGGAGTAACCAGGCCGAACATCCGCCGGCTCCGGCGCAGCATGAGCGTGGAGTTGGTGTGCATGTAGGTGAAGGAGATGAGCTCCCGGTCCATCCTTTCCCGGAAATCCTGCCGGTCCAGGCGGACGGTGTCTCCCGCAAACAC
>JAIKYL010000084.1 GCA_024683255.1 Bacteroidales bacterium
CGCCCTGTTCTGCCAGATGCACAGCCTCCCCTTCTACTGCCTCAAGGCCGTTTCCGACAACCTGGACGGAAGCCTCAAGGACTGGCGTTCCATCCTGGGGGACATCCGGAAACAGTTTACGGAGCTGCTGAATGCCATTTAATTACTTTTTGAACAGGACGGACATTGAATTGATGAGACGGACAGGATATCCGTCCTTGTCCGTGATTATCCATATGACGGCCTTATAGTTGTCGTTCTCATAGATCAGCACCTCTTCCGGAGGCGTGTTTTCATCGGCCTTCATCAGCCTTTCGTGTACGGGGCAATAGAGCAGGGTATCGGCATGATTGCTTTCGCTGCAGAAGGCCACGCCCAGCGAATCGGCCTGCTTGTAGACCTCGTGGACAATCTGCCTGTACGGTCCCAGGTCGATATTCCCGGATATGTCTTTGATTGACCATACCTTAGGCTGGGGGCCGATTAACTCTTCAACGTCGTCTTCAGTTATTTGGGAACCTGTTTTTTTGGCCACGCGAAGGTCCCAGAGGTTTATATGGTACTCTCCATAAGCGCCATAGCGCTCCTTGAAGGATGTGGAATCCAACTCATTCTTCAGATACCGCCAGGCGCCGTAACTCTCCTCGATGTTCTTGCACCGGACGGTGTCTTTTGCGAGTTCCATATAGTTTTCAATCTCGGGAAGTTTCCCATTTTCAAGCACTTCCGGCAGCAGTATGTCCAGCCGGGCCATCTGGCTGCGGATGCCGAAGTCCCTGGAGCGGATGCCGGGGACAAAAGTGAAGAGGATGGCCGATGCCGCCAGCATCAACGCCATCAGCTGGAAGCGCCGGGAGCGCTCCCGGACCAGCATGGCCACAAACAGCGTCACCAGGGCCGACAGCACCAGCAAGTAGAAACGGTCGTTGGTGATGCCGTACTCCCCTATCCGGCGGAAGATTCCCACCCACAGAAGCACCAGCGGAGCCACGGCGATAGCCGGAAAGGCCTTATAGAACCACTCATAATGCCGATATTTCACCTGCAGGCGGAGCAGATAGCAGACCAGGGTCACGCAAAGGAAGGCCAGCACCATATAGGCTACTCCCCCATTGGGCAGTTCCCATCTTACCAGGATCCAGATAATATACCCATACAGAATAGCTGCGTAAAGGACAAGGGCGGTGGACAAAACTTTGTCAACGATAATCCGCATCAGATTCTCCCCTTTTGTAAAGTCCGCGTCGCTGCCGAGGAGGCTGCAGCAAAGAAGCGGCGTGAATACCAGCCAGTTAAAGACAGCCGGAAATGAGTACCACCCCTCCTTCAAGGACAAGTTGAAAAGGAAATCCACGGAAGCCACCACGGCATAGATGATTCCCCAGAGAAGGATGCCCACCAGCAGTCCCTCGGCCAGCCTGATGCCAACATCAATGATATGCCGCCCAAACGCCTCGTTGTCCATCTTCCGGGTGCCGATGATAAGCGCTATGCCCGCCAGCAGATAGGAAATGACAATGCTCCATTCATCCGGATGCGAGCACCAGTGCAGGAGCGGAATCCACAAGAACCAGGACAGGTAATACAGGACCTCCAGCCACTTGTGCCGAACCTTGAACTGATGCAGGAAATAGCACAGGACAAACTGCGGGACAAACCAGACGAAGAACTGCTCCATATCCACGTGCAACCCATGCCTTTTGAGCACGCTTCCAATGGCAGCCCGGAATACCCAAATCAGGAAATACGTAATGCACAAGGCCGATTCCAGCGGATAATCCCGAAGGCTGTCCACCAGCCCCCTTGCCCTATTTGCCAGTTTTGATAAAACTTTTCCCATAGTAGCATGCAATAAACCGTTTACAAATTTAGAATTAATATTCCACATAACCGCACACAGCCACCTTGCATCCACTTGCAGAATCAAGAAATGCTGTTATGTTGTTGCTCTGGACACCGGAACCATCAAAAATAGCCGAAAATGCTGGCGCCGGAGTCAGGCTGGACGTCGTAGCCGTCAAAAATGCCCCAAAACGTCGGCGCCGGAGTCGGGTTAGCTTTCGATCTGCTCATCTATATTTAGTAGTTATCTTTATTTGGATAAAATTTGTCGCAGCTTTTAAAGTTAGAGGGCCCTACGGTGCATCTCCAAGCTTCTTCTAATGAGTGATAAGGCAAAAATAAGGAGGCTCCAAAGATCTCCCTTATTTGCCATGTTGACGAATAGAATGCGCATATGGCCGATTGTTTGTCTACACGGCGACGAAATCGGTTTATTTGGCAGAAATTAATGCCGCGTTGACATGTAGAAGGCCGCACAATGGTGCTTTTACGTCAACATGGCAAAGATGACGCCACCTCGCATTACGCGGCTCGGTGGCTACACGGCCCCCAGGAGGAGGGTCCAGAAGAAAAAGCGCAGGAACCGGCCCACGAGGAACAGGAAAGCGGTGAGCCACGGGTTGGTCTTATAGAAGCCCAGCGCAAGGGTGAAAAGGTCGCCGACAAAAGGGAGCCAA
>JAIKYL010000091.1 GCA_024683255.1 Bacteroidales bacterium
GCGGGCATAGTCCATAATGCTCACCGTGTGGCCGTTCTTCTCCACCCATTCCTTGTCGCGGAGCTTCTCCACGGGCGTCTTGCTGCTGGAGCCCATATTGTGCCGGAGGCCCAGGGTATGGCCCACCTCGTGCGAGGAAACAAAGCGGATGAGGTCTCCCATGAGTTCGTCGTCGTACTTCATCTTACGGGCGCGCGGGTCGATGGCGCCGGCCTGCACCTGGTACCAGTCGTGCACCAGGGTCATCACATTGTGATACCAGCCGATATGGGATTCCAGGATTTCTCCAGAGCGTGGATCGTGCACGTTGGGGCCATAGGCATTGGCCGTGGGGGAAGCCAGGTAGCGGATGACGGAGAACCGGGCGTCCTCCAGGCTCATACCCAGCTCATCGGCATTCTCCGGCCACTCCTCGGCATGGATGGCGTTCTTCCAGCCGGCCTGCTCAAAGGCCTTCTGCCAGTCGTTCACACCGGCAATCAGGTAGGGGCGCCACTGCTTGGGCGTAGCGGGATCGATGTAATAGACAATGGGCTTAATGGGTTCCACCAGTTCTCCGCGGCGCTGCTTCTCGCGGTCTTCGGGACGGGCTTCCAGGCGCCAGCGGGTAATGAAGCGCACGGTTTCCACACCCTGCTGCTCGTCCGAGAACTGGCTGTAACCGCCGGCAAAGTAACCAACGCGGGAGTCAAACCAGCGGGCCTGCATGGGCTTTTCCGGCAGGAGAACCATGGAGGTGTTGAGCACTATGGTCACAGTTCCGGCTTCCCGTCCGGCGGGGAGGTAAGACTGGCGGGCCGGACCGCCGGGGCCGCCGGGACCACCGGCGGAAGGCTGCGGCTGGTTATATGTAAAGGTCTTGGTAACAGTCACTTCCGTATTAATAGGATAAGTGCGGATGCTCTCGATGAAGGAGGCGTCGCCCTTTACTCCGCCCAGGTTGTACTGCCGCTTGGACATATTATCCAATGAGAACACCTGTACATCGCCCTCGAACAGGCTGTTGGCCTTGATGCGGGTGGCCTTCTCACCGCCCTTTTCGGGCTTGAAGGACGCTACGATGGGATTCTCCGAACTCACCTTCACGGCTTTGTAGATGGCCTGGTCTTCATCGGCCTGGATATTCACGATATCGGCCCGCAGGAGGAGGTTGCCGTTGGAGGCTTTCTCCCAGTAGAGCATGTTCTCGTTCACTTCCTCGCCGCCGTATTCACTGGCGCCGGGGGTCATGCTCACGTAGCGGGTCACCGTAAGGAAACGCCGGCCGAGCAGGCTGTCCGGAATTTCCAGGTACCAGTCCTTTTCGTTCTGGGCCACGCCAAAGAGGCCGGGCTTGAACGAAAGCTGCACGGGAGCCTCTTTTTCTTTTTCGGCAGGGGTGTCTTTGGCGTCGGGAGCGGCGCCGGGACGGGGTCCGCGGGGCTGGGCCAGTGCACCCAGGCACACCAGCGCGGCCGCCAGTAAGGTAAGAATCTTCTTGTCCATAAGCTAATTGTTTATGGCAGTGAAGATAAATAAAAGATTTTAAAAAAGCAAGTTATTCTTCCTGGCGGGCTCGGTTCACGGTGATGGCGCGGCCGTCGCTGTAGGCCACTATACGGGCGTTGGGGAAGCCCAGTTTCCGCACCACGTTCAGCTGCTGCAGGGCCAGCCGGTACGTGGGGAAAAGACCGGCATAGTAGGCATAGCGCAGGTTGGAGTTCAGGCGCTCGTAAACGGGCGTGATCCCGCAAAATTCCTCTTCCCGCGCATGTTGGGCCGATGTGAACATAAAGATTTGATAGATAATCCCGTCCGGGAGAGGACCGTCATTGGCCATGGCGCCCATATCGGAGACTTCGAAGAAATAGTTGCTGTCCGCTTCTCCCACAGAGAAGGTAAGAGGGCCGCCCAGGGCGTGCTTCTCAAAGGAGAAGGCTTTCTGCTCTTCTTCCGGAACCTCTCCGTCCCGTCCGGAAGAGGCACCTCTTCTGAGGAAGTTGTTCTCTATGCGCCGGATTTCCTTGTTCAAGGTGGCTATCCGGTTACGGAGAGGGGCCAGGGTGTGGGAGAGGGTGGTATCCTTTTCCCGCCGCGACAGGGAATCCCGGAGCGATCGGACTTCGGCCATCTTTCTCATGTACAGGCGCGTATCGGCATTACCGGCCGATCTTCCCGTGGTGACGTTTTCCGTGGGAGTAAGGTCCAGCAGCTGCTCCAGCGTCTCCTGGTCGTGGACGGCCGATCTTAATGGAAACGCCTCAAATTCAAGCACATAGACATAGACGCTGTCTTTCCCGCAGGAACGGTTGGAGGCCAACAGGGTAAAATTGCCGTCCTCCGTGTCCATCATGAGGAAGTCGTCGGCGGGGGAATTATAGGGAATGCCCAGGTTCTCCGGCTTGCTCCATGTGGCGTTTACCTCGTCCCAGGTGCTGGAGAAGATGTCGTAGCCGCCCATGCCGGGAAGGCCGTCGGAGGCAAAATAGAGGATGCGGCCGCCCGGAGACAGCATGGGGAAGATTTCACTGCCCGTTGAAAGCAGGGCTTCGGCGGGGTGCCTGGGGGCCCTCCACAGGGAATCGGACCGCTCTTCGGAGAGGAAAAGGCTCAGGGAGCCGGAAAGGTCCGGGGCCGAATAATATACCACGTCCTCCCCCTTCGGCAGGTATACCGGAAAGCCCTTATCGACGTCAAAAATGTTGGGAGAAACATGCCAGGAACTGTCCGGAAGCGGATAATACAGGTAGAAGTCTTCCAGGGAGAAGCGTTCGCGCGCCACCACGCGGGGATTGGCGCAACGTTCGGCATAGTCTTCCACTTCCTGCCCCCATAGGGCCGATGCAGGGATGACCAACAGGAAAAATATGACCCAAAGCCGCCTTTTCATACCTTAAAAGCCTACAAAATTAAGAAATAGTTGTGAGAAAGTTCGTAAATCAGAAAAAAATCGTAAATTTGCAACCTATTTTGCCGTGGTGTCTTTTGATGCCACGTGAAACGTTGACAATATATAATTTAAAACGATAAAAAAATGCAAAGCAAAGGTTGGATCAGATTTGTTGCTATCCTGCTTGCCATTGCAAGCATTTGGCAGCTCTCCTTCACGGTAATTTCCCGTCTGCAGGAGAGAAAGGCTGCCAAGTATGCAGAAGAGCAGGCGCAGCAGTTTGTAGAAGCTAACAACATTGCCCCGGAAATCCGCGAATTCGTGGCAGACTCCGTGGCCAACATCAGAAACAGGGCCTATGTAGACTCCATCAGCGCAGAGAAGGTGTTCCTCGGATACACCTACAAGAGCGTGAAGGAGAAGGAAATCAACCTGGGTCTGGACCTCAAGGGTGGTATGAACGTTATGCTGCAGGTGCAGCTGGAAGACCTGGTGAAGGCCCTTTCCGGCAACAGCACGGACCCGGATTTCGTTGCCGCCCTGGCTCAAGCTAAGGCCAATAACGTGAACTCCAGCCAGGACTTCATCGGCCTGTTCGAGGAAGCCTGGAACCAGGTAGCCCCCACCCGCCGTCTGGCCGAGGTGTTCGGCACCTACGAGCTCCGCGACAAGATCAAGCCCGAATCCACCAACAGGGAAGTTGTGGACGTGATCCGCAACGAGGCCAAGAGCGCCGTTGACAATTCCTTCAACGTGCTCCGTAACCGTATCGACCGTTTCGGTGTCACCCAGCCCAACATTCAGCAGGTGGGTTCCTCCGGCAAGATCCTCATCGAACTGCCGGGTGTGAAGGATCCGGAGCGTGTGCGTAAGCTCCTGCAGGGTACCGCCTCCCTCGAATTCTGGCCCACTTACCAGGGCAGCGAGGTGGATCTTTATGCCGCCGACGCCCGCGTGGCCGAAATCCTGGGCAACCTGGGAGACAGCACCGCAGTGGCCAATCCGCTGTTCCAGGTGCTTTCCCCGTCCGGTTGGGATAACGCCTGCATCGGCTTTGCCGCCGGTGTGGATACCGTTACCGTGAACCGTTACCTGGCCATGGCCCAGGATGTCCTCCCGCAGGGCTTCCGTCCCATGTGGTCCGTCAAACCCACGGACCTGGTGAAGGGCAGCAACCTCTACGAACTGGTTGCCATCAAGGCCACCTCCCGTGACGGCAAGGCCCCGCTGGACGGCGGCTATGTCACGGACGCGCGCGTAGAATTCCAAGGTACCCAGAACGGTGGCAGCGCAGCCCCTTCCGTGAACATGACCATGAATGCCGAGGGTGCCTCCATCTGGGCCCGCCTCACCAAGGACAACATCGGCAAGCAGGTGGCCATCGTCCTGGACGGCCTGGTGTATTCCTACCCTACCGTTCAGACGGAAATTACCGGCGGTTCTTCCGTGATCACCGGTAACTTCGAGATGCAGGAAGCCGAAGACTTGGCCAACGTGCTCAAGTCCGGTAAGCTCCCCGCCCCTGCCACCATCATTCAGGAGCAGGTTGTGGGTCCTTCCCTGGGTAGCGCTTCCATCCGTGCCGGTCTCATCTCCTTCCTCATCGCTTTCTGCCTGGTGCTCATCTACATGGTATTCTTCTACCAGGGCGCCGGTCTCATTGCCGATGCGGCTCTGCTGTGCAACGTGCTGCTGCTCTTCGGCGTGCTCGTGAGCTTCGGCGCCGTCCTTACCCTCCCGGGTATCGCCGGTCTGGTGCTAACCTTGGGTATGGCCGTGGATGCCAACGTGATTATCTATGAGCGTATCAAGGAGGAACTTGCCGCCGGCAAGGGCTTCTCCAAGGCTGTGGCCGATGGTTACAAGAACGCATACAGCGCCATCATCGATGGTCAGCTCACCACCCTCATCACCGGTATCATCCTCTACATCTTCGGTTCCGGTCCTGTGCAGGGCTTTGCCACCACGCTCATCATCGGTATCATCACTTCGGTGCTCACCTCCATCTTCGTAACCCGTATCATCTTCGACGACCGCATCGCCAAGGGCAAGACCGTGGCCATGTCCAACAAGCTCACTGCCAATATTCTCAAGAATACGCACGTGGACTTCCTCGGCCTCAAGAAGTGGTCCTACATCATCTCCGGTGCCCTCATCGTGATCTCCATCGCCAGCATCGCCTTCAAGGGCTTCAGCTACGGTGTAGACTTCACCGGCGGCCGTACCTTCGTGGTACGTTTCGACCAGAGCGTCACCGCAGAGCAGGTGCGTGCCTCCGTGGAGGATACCTTCCGTCTGGCTGCAGAGCAGGCCGGTCTGGATCAGTACTCCGTTGAGGTGAAGCAGTTCGGTGGCGACTCCCAGATGAAGATCACCACCCAGTACAAGAACGACAGCGAGAGCACGGAAGTGGACGCCGAGGTTGAAGGTCTGCTGTTCAACGCCCTCAAGGGCTTCTACGCAGAGGACATCCAGCTGGCCGATTTCACTTCCACGCTGGAGAACCCCAACGGTATCATTTCCTCCGACAAGGTGGGTCCTACCATCGCCCGTGACATCACCCGCAGCGCCTTCATCGCGGTGTTCCTGGCCCTGATCGCCATCTTCATCTACATCGCCTTCCGCTTCAAGGGTTGGACCTGGGGTCTCGGCGGCGTGGTGTCCCTGGCTCACACGGCCCTCATCGTGATCGGCTTCTTCTCCCTGTTCAACGGTATCCTGCCGTTCAACCTGGATGTGGACCAGACGTTCATTGCGGCTATCCTTACCATCATCGGTTACGCCATCAACGATAACGTGGTTATCTTCGACCGTATCCGCGAGCAGAAGGGCCTGCACCCGAAGGAAGACTTCCGTACCACTGTGAATACGGCTCTCAACGCCACCCTCACCCGTACGTTGAACACTTCCGTGTCCACGCTCCTCCCGATGCTGGCAATCGCTATCTTCGGCGGTGAAAGCATCCGCGGTCTGGCCGTGGCCCTCTGCCTTGGTGTGATCATCGGTACCTATGCTTCCATCATGATCGGTACGCCCATCATGTACGACGCCACCATGCGCGCCTCCAAGAAGAAGGCCGAGTAATCGGACATCTGAAAAGAGAAAACGGTCTCCTGTTCCCAGGGGACCGTTTTTTATTGCTGCTGCTTGAGCCAGGCGGCGGGGGAGAGGCCTGTGAAAGCGGTGAAGTTGCGATAGAAGGTGGCGTTGCTGGAGAAGCCGGCATC
>JAIKYL010000130.1 GCA_024683255.1 Bacteroidales bacterium
TCACCAGGCAGTACGCGAAGCCGCTCCACTGGGCCAGGACCGTACCCAGGGCAATGCCGGGGAAGCCCAGCACCAGCGAAAGGCAGATGGAGGCGGCGATGTTAATGCCGTTCACCAGCAGATCGGCCGTCATGGGGCGCACGGTGTCCTGCAGGCCGATGAACCAGCCCTTGAAGGCAAAGAGCGAAAGGGTGGCTGGAGCCGCCCAGATGCGGATGTAGAAGTAGCGTGAGGCCAGCTGCCGAACCTCGGGCGAGCAGTCCACCAGGAGGAAAGCCAGCTGCACGATCACCCATTGCAGCACCAGCATGGCCAAACCGGAGAGGAAGGCAATCCGCAGCGCCCGTCGGAGGATATTGCCGATGGCGGGAGATACCCGGTCGTGGCCGGGTATGACGTTATGTCCGGGTATGACGTTATGGCCGGCCAACTCTCTCCCAAAGGCCTGTGCGGTTAATCCGCCCGTCCCTACCCGTAGGAAACCGAAGTTCCAGTACAGGAGGTCAAAAATCATGGCGCCGATGGTGATGCCGCCGATGAGCGCCGCCGCGGAGTAGCCTTCCACGTCCAGATGCCCGGCCACGGCCATGTCCACCATGCCCACCAGCGGCACGGTAATGTTGGCCAGGATGCTGGGCAGGGCAAGGCGCAGGATTTCGCGGTTCAGTTTCATCGGAACTTCTTATCTTCCTCCAGCATTCCCAGATAGGAATTGTAGCGCTCGGGGGCGATGCGGCCCTCCTCCACGGCGGCCTTTACGGCGCAGCCGGGTTCGTGGGTGTGGGTGCAGGGCGTGAAACGGCAATCGGCCGACGCCTTGAGCATCTCCGGGAAGTATTTGCCAATCTCCTCCTTTTCCAGATCCACCAGGCCAAAGCCCCGGAGCCCCGGGGAGTCAATTACGTAACCGCCGGAGGCCAGCGGGTACATCTCGTACAGGGAGGTGGTGTGCTTCCCCTGCAGGTGAGCGGCGGAAATAAGGCCGATCTTGGGGTCCAACGACGGGTCCAGCGCCTTGATGAGGGAACTTTTTCCCACACCGCTTTCCCCGGAAAAGAGGTTCACGCCGCCCTTGCAGGCCTCCCGGATATCGGCAATGCCTTCTCCGGTTTCCACGGAGGTTTCAATTACGCGGTAGCCCGCCCCTTCGTAGATGCGGCGGAAGTGGTCTATCTCCTCCTGCGCGGGCTCCCGGTACAGGTCCGTCTTGCTTAGGACGATGGTGGCGGGAATGCCGTACACGCCGCAGGTTACCAGGATCCGGTCCAGGAACGGCAGTTTCACTTCCGGGAAATAGAGGGAAACGATGAGCCAGGCCATGTCCACATTGGCGGCTATGATGTGCGCCTGGCGGGACAGGTTGGTGCTCCGGCGGATCACATAGTTTCGGCGGGGGAGGATTTCCGTGATAACGGCGCCCTCTCCTTCCTGCACATAACGCACGCGGTCTCCCACGGCCACGGGATTGGTGATTTCGCTGGCTTTAAGCCGAACCTTACCCCGCAGTACGGCCGGAAAAACCTCCCACGAGGGCAGGGCAGACAGCAGATAATGGCTGCCTGCATTCTTTACCACCGTTGCTTCCAAGACGCTCATAGAATGCCGTTTGCAGCGCAAAGTTAAGAAAAAATAAGTAACTTTGCGGCTACTATGGCAGACAACGACTGGAAAGCACGTCTGGGAGTGGTCTATTCCACCAATCCGGACTTTCAATACACCACCCAGAAGGAGGAAGAAGCGGCTACCCTGGAACCCGGGAAGCAGCGCCTTATCGTGGGTATAGACAGGCGGAACCGGGGCGGCAAACAAGTGACGCTCATCACCGGTTTCGTGGGGGCCGATGAGGACCTCAAGGCCCTGGCCAAAACCCTTAAGACCAAGCTGGGCGTGGGCGGATCGGCCAAGGATGGAGAGATTACCATCCAGGGAGACTTCCGGGAAAAGGTGACGGAGCTGCTCAAACAGATGGGATACAACGCAAAACGCGGAAACTGATATGTGGGAGACGCCCTTCAAATCCGGTGAACTCCTAATGGAGCAGACGCCCTCCCAGCCGGAGACGCTGGTGGGGGGAACGCCTCTTCTGCTCAGTATCCTGGTAACGGTCTTTGTGATCCTGGCCCTGCTGGAGCTCCGCAATTTCCTGCACGTGGCGCCCTTCCTCTGGGACTCCGTTTTCCGGGCCCGGGGCAGCGTGGCGCTGGAGAACAACGTCCGGGTGGCCCGGGAGCGCAACCAGTTAACCCTCATCCTCATGATTCCCGCCATCCTGTTCATTTACCGTTACCGGCTGTACGATGCCCGCTTCGTACAGAGGCTTACGGACGACTGGCGGCTGGTTGCCGTGGCCGGTGTATTCCTGGGATATCTTTTGCTAAGGACAGTCATGTACCTGTTCCTCAAGCCCCGGCGCAGAGCGGATAATTTCCGCGTGGCGCACCGGGCAGGTTACACTTTCTTCATATTACTCATGCTTCTTGCTATTGCTGGGGTAACAATTCTGTACTTTTTCAGGGCCAACGATTTTATTATCAAGTCTTTCCTTTATATTCTCTCCGGAATCGCCTATTTGGTGTTTTTGATACGAAAAACACAAATTTTGTCTATATCTTGCAATCCTTTGCTAACTTTTTTGTACCTTTGCGGGCTTGAAATTCTGCCCACTGGCGCATTGATCGCTACGGCAGTGTTGTTGTAGAGAAGAGAACTTAACAGAAAATGAGCATCAAGAACATCCTGATTTCGCAGAAGGCCCCCCGTGTCCTTACTCAGTATCAGAACGTTACGGAGAAGTTTGGCGTTAATTTCGAATTCTGCCCCTTCTTTGTGGTAGAACCGCTCACGTCCCGTGAATTCCGCGCGCAGCGAATCAACCTGTTGGATTATACCGCCATCGTGTTCTCCTCCCGTCATGCCATTGACGCGTTTTTCCAGCTGGCCGAAGAGCTCCGCACCAAGATTCCCGAAACCATGAAGTACTTCTGCACCACGGAAGCCGTGGCCATGTACCTGCAGAAGCACATCGTATACCGCAAGCGGAAAATCTTCTACGGAACCGGCACTCCGGAGAGCCTGGTGGCCCTTATCGGCCCCAAGCACAAGGGGGAGAAGTTCCTCATCACCATGTCGGATTCTTCATCGGCCGAGGCCATTACGTCCCTGTTCCAGGCTCATAAACTGGACTATTCCACGGGCGTATTTGTCAAGTCCGTGAGCCAGGACCTTCACGAGAAGAACCTGCAGGATTACGACATGATTGTCTTCTACAACCCTGCCGACGTAAAGTCCCTTCAGGAAAATTTCCCGGATTTCAAGCAGGGGGATATCAAGATGGTTTCCTATGGCCGGTCCATCGTCCGGGCCATGGAGGAAGCCGGGCTGCGCATAGACGTGAAGGCTCCCTCTCCGGAAGCCCCGTCCGTGGCCAGCGCCATTGAACAGTATCTGGAAAGCCTCCAAAAATGACGGATGAAACCCTCTCCAAGTCCGAGCGGCTCTGTGGCAAGAAAGCTGTGGAGGCACTTTTCGGACAGGGGAAGGGTGGAGTCAAGGGCTGCCTGCGCTTCCGTTATGTGCAGCGCGAAGATGAAGGCCCGTCCCGGATTCTGGTCTCGGTTCCCAAACGCAGTTTCAAACGTGCAATAAAGCGGAATCTCCTCAAACGCCGCATCCGCGAAGCGTACCGCCGGCAAAAGGGCCTGCTGCCCGCCGGAGTGGACATTCTCTTCCTTTACAACGCCCCCGAGGTACTTCCGTATGCCGATATTGCAAGCAATATGGAGGAGGTACTGTGTGCAGTGCAAGCGTCTGTCAATCAGATAATTACCTAAAAACTGTTGAGCTTGAGCTGGTTAAAGAAAATACTCATTGCGCCTTTTGTGCTCCTGATCAAGTTCTATCAGGTGTGCATCAGCCCGTTCACCCCGCCCAGCTGCCGCTTTACGCCCACCTGTTCCCAGTATGCCCTGGAGGCCTTCCGCAAGCACGGACCCTTCAAGGGACTGTATCTTTCCGTCCGCAGAATTCTTCGCTGCCACCCTTGGGGTGGAAGCGGTTATGACCCCGTGCCGTAATGCCTAAGACAGAAAACATAAAGGAAATGTTCGACGGGATAGCCCCGTCGTACGACAGGCTCAACCACCTGCTGAGCCTGGGTGTGGACAAGTGCTGGCGCCGCCGCGCGCTGAAGGAAGTGGTGGACGGTTCTGTCCAGCAGATCCTGGATGTGGCCTGCGGAACGGGGGACAGCACCATCGCCCTGGCCAAAGGCGCTGCCTTGGGAAGCCGCATAACCGGCGTGGACATTTCGGAAGGCATGATGGCCCTTGTAATGAGGAAAGCCGCCAAGGAGGGGGTGCACGACCGCATCCGCCTGCAGGCTGCCAATGCCGAGGCCCTGCCTTTTGCCGATGAAAGCTATCACCGCGTTTTCTGCGCTTTCGGCATCCGGAATTTCGAGCACAAGGAAAAGGGCTTGGAAGAGTTCCTGCGCGTCCTTAAGTCCGGTGGAAAGGCTGTGATCCTGGAACTGTCCGTTCCCACCAACCGTACGGTCCGGAGGCTCTACGACCTGTATTTCCTGCACCTGCTGCCCTGGATCGGCGGCCTGGTTTCCGGCAATAAATCGGCCTATAAATACCTTCCCGCCTCCGTCCATGCCTTCCCCGATCCGGACGCTTTCTGCGTCTTCATGCGGGCGGCCGGATTCCGGAATGTGAGGTACAAAACCTATACGTTGGGCCTGTGCCGGATGTATGTCGGGGAAAAGTAGTATCTTTGCATACTAAAACCTAACTTGATGCAAGACCTTACCATTATCCCCGTACAAGGGAAACGCATGTTGCGGCGGTTTATCCAGTTCCCGCTGGATCTCTATAAAGACTGCGACAAATGGGTGCCCGCACTGGAGGACGACGAATACAAGTCTCTGGGTCACGAGAATCCTTCCCTGGCTTTTTGTGACCGGGAACTGTACCTGGCTCTCAGGGACAATAAAGTGGTGGGCCGCGTGGCTGCCATCATCAACCGCAATGCCAATAAGAAGTGGGGAGAGGAAGTGGTGCGCTTTGGCTGGATAGACTTCATAGAAGATTTCGATGTGGCCAAAGCCCTGATAGACCAAGTGGTTGAATGGGGAAAAGCGCGCGGTGCGCAAAAGGTGAAAGGTCCGCTGGGCTTTACCGATATGGACCGCGAAGGTCTGTTGGTTGAGGGTTTTGAAAAAGAAAGCCCCTTCACCGTCATCTACAATTACCCTTATTACGGCGAGTATCTGGAGCGCATGGGCTTTACCAAGGATACGGACTGGACACAGCGTGTGATAACGTTTACGGACACGCTGCCGCCCATGATGCAATATGCCGATTTGGTTGAAAAACGCTACGGTGTGCACATTTAT
>JAIKYL010000147.1 GCA_024683255.1 Bacteroidales bacterium
CTCCGGCTTTACGTCCATAGAGGCGGAGCACTTCTTCCGGGCCGATGGCACCGCAGACGCACATTGGACCGTAATCCCGTACATGGGCCGTACCCTCAGCGGCGTGGCGCTGATGCCGTATACTGTATCGGCCGAAGGCGCTGCGCTCCGCTACAGGGTAGAGATTCCGGAAGGGGTGTCCTGCGTGACGGTGCATGTGATTACCAAGAGCACCCTGGCTTTCAACAACACCGGCCACCGTTATGTGGTGGAACTGGACGGTGCCTCAAAGACGCAGTTCTTCAACGAACGCCTGAACGAAGACCCGCATAACATCTATTCCGTCTATTATCCCACCGTGGCCCGCCGAGTGGTGGAAACCGTTTCCGAATTCCCCGCATCGGCCGGCTGGAAAGAGTTAATCCTCAGGCCTTTGGACCCGGGAATTGTCTTTGAGAAGATTGTGCTGGATTACGGTGGTTACCAGCCTTCGTTCCTGTTTGGAACGGAATCTCCGGCAGTAAGGGCCGAATACTAAAGATAGCTTACCAGCTCTTCCAGGGGCTTCCGGTTTCCGTGAAGGTTTGAGGGCTCACCTTCCTTGTTGCCGGCCGGATGGCCGATTGCGAGGAGGGCATACACGCCGTGATCCTGAGTTTCCGGCAGGACTTGCCGTACCTTTTTAGGATCGAAATCCCAAATCCACATGTTTGCCAGACCTGCGTCCGTGGCCGTGAGCATCAGGTGCGTTAGAACGATGGCGGCGTCCGTCTTGGCGGCATTCACCCCGTCGCTTTCACGGACCCAGGCTTCCTCGTTCCGGCAACCCACAATGAGGACGACGGGCGCCCCGTAGCAAGGGTGTACCTCATGTAGTTTGGCAAGAGCTTCTTCGCTTTTTACCACCCAGATGCGCACCGGCTGACAGTTATAGGCAGAGGGAGCCATGCGGCCGGCCTCCAGGATCATCTGCAGTTTGGATTCGGAGACAGGATACTTGGAAAAGGCGTGGCAGGAATAACGGCTCTCCAGAATGCGCATGAACGCATCCGACCCATATTTGAATTTGGTAATCTTGTCATTCACGTCGGAAAAAGCGGCGCGATTCTGGATTTTGTCGATGTTGCCAAAGAAACTTTTTTTCATTATCTCTATATTTTTGGTACGATACAAAGATATGAAAAATAAATCAAATTATCGCTTGAAGCTAAACCTTATGTCGGCAGGAATGTTTTCAAGGCCCAGATACAGGCGGTCGGCATCGTAATCGGCACTACGCTTGGAGTATTGGGCTTCAAACTCTTCGGCAGCCGCCTTGTCACCGGTGGCCTGCATCTTGAGTACCAGGGCGGTAAGGTCGGAAAGGGCTGTTTCCATTTTCTTGAGATCCAGTGAGTACTGGTTGGATGCCTTGCGATAGTATGCTCCTGCTTGTCCCAGATAATTGTAGATGATGATATTGGCACGGCCGAGTGCTGAACTCTCACCGAATCGCTCTGAACGGAGGATGGAGGCGAAGAAAGTGATAAGGGCATCGTCCTTGGTGAAGAGGTGGTGGATGTCGTAATGGTTCTGGAGTTTGCAAACCAGGAGGACTCCGGCGGCGTTGGCCTTGACTTCTTCAAGGGTGGGAGCCACATTACCCAAGGCCTCTTCTACGCTGCCCAAACCATTGACCGTTTCTTTCACGCCCAGACCATGGGCCATTTCGCGGAATGCGATGTTCCAGAGGAAAGCATCTGCAGAGAGATGCTCGGCGGCATCGGATTCCAGCAGTACTTCACCGGTGGGGCCGACGATATGGTTGTACTTGGCCCGGATGATGTTCTCCAGCAGGATGGTGCGGGTGCCGCGGTCACGCTGGACGTCCGTGTCGAAGGGCAGGTTGAGGGCGATGACTTTTACGCCTGCATTGGCCTTTCCGGCATAGTAGAGGGCATCGCAGGAGAAGATGTTGGAGCCGGTACCGGGCTGGAAGGTCTTGTAGGCCGGGTCACCGGGAATATCTTCCTGGAATTCGCCGATGCGGGAGACATACTGCATCAGTTCCTTTGTGTGGGCTTCGTTCTTCAAGAGGACGAATGCCTCGTAGGAACGCTTGAGACCCAGAAGCTGGTCATCCGTCACCTCGTTGGGGCCGATGACAAGGTCCATCTTGCTGTCGTCCATATCCAGCCAGGCAAGAGAGCTTTCGTAGTAGTTGTCGGTCTTGAGGGCTTCGGCCTTGCTCAGCAGGTACTTAGCCACACTGGGCTTGATGGTGATGTCGGCGGCGGCCTTAAGGTAGTTGCCAATCTTGTCAATGTGTTCCTTGTAGGCGTCGTGGTACCACACGGCTTCCAGGGAACCGTCAGCAGAGCGGCGGATGAGGGTGTAGGGGCTGTTCTTGAGGGGATTGTCCCAGGCGTCGAACTCTTCCTTCGTCATATCGGCAGGATAGAAGCCTGCTCCGGGAAGTGCATCGGCATAACCTTCTACGAAGGATTTGCCCGTGGTGCGATCCCAAGGACCATAGTTGATTTCTGCGAAGGTCTTCTGGACAGGGTCTGTAATACCGTCCAGGAGGGTCTGCTTGTCGCCAAAGTACTGCTGCCAGTAGATGGCGTCCACTTCGTCTGCGGCGAAGCGGTAGAGGTTCAGTACCTCTTTTCCGTTGTCGGTGATACCGCTCAGGTCAGGTGCTTCGATGGTTACCACGGCATAGTCTGCTACGCTGCGGGTAAACGGCGATTTGGTTTCTTTGCAGGAGACCACCGTGATTAAGGCGAGGGCGGTCAGAATCAAATTCTTTTTCATTTGTATGTGGCTATTTAAATTAGACAATATGTAATGAGCCGGCGGCGAACAGTACCAGGTAACCCAGTACGACGCTGAGAAGGCCGATGATGATGCCCATGCGGGCCATATCTTTCTGTTGGATGAGGTTGGTGGCATAGGCCAGCGCATTCGGAGGCGTGGAGATGGGCAGGATCATGGCACTGCTGGAAGCGATTGCTACACCGATAAGGACCGTGGAGGTGCCACCGATGGCTGCCAGCTTGTCTCCCATGGCCGTGCAGACCACCACCAGGATGGGCATCAGCAGGGCCGCCGTGGCGGAGTGCGAAATCAGGTTGGAAAGGCCGTAGCACAGCAGGCCGGAAAGGATGACAATCAGGAGCGGCGAGAAGTTGCCGAAAGGAATGGCGCGGACCACGAGGGCTGCCAGACCGGAACCGTTCATGGCGTAACCCAGCGCAAAGCCGCCAGCGACCATCCAGATGACCGACCAGTTGATTTCTTCCAGATCATACTTGGACACTATACCGGTCATGGCAAAAACCGCAAAGGGCATCAAAGCGACGGTATAGGTGTTGATACCGGTAAGGGCGTCCATCATCCACAGCAGGATGGTGACAATCATCGTGATGATTACAATGGTAGATTTCCGGTCCTTCTTCATCTCTCCGTCAATCTTGAGCTCGATGGTCTTCTGGGTGAAGGGGAAGATCTTCTTAAGCAGCATCCAGGCAATCAGGATCATGATGATGACAAGCGGCACCATGAAGATCATCCACTGGCCGAAACCGATGCCAAGATTCAGGCCCTCAGGGTCGTTCAGGTATTTGAGGGCAATGGTGTTGGGAGGTGTGCCGATAGGGGTTCCCATACCGCCCAGGTTGGCGGCGATGGGGATGCTGAGGGCCATGGCGATGCGCCCCTTGCCGCCTTCCGGAAGCTGCTTGAATACAGGTGTTAGGAAGGTGAGCATCATGGCCGTGGTGGCCGTGTTGCTGATGAACATGGAGAACAGGGCGGTCACAAGCATGAAGCCCAGCAGGATGTTTTCGCTCTTCTTGCCGAAGGGCGTGAGAAGCACCCGTGCCAGATGGACGTCAAGTCCTATCTTGGTGGTAGCGATGGCCAGGACGAATCCGCCGATGAAGAGCATAATGACCGGATCGGCAAAACTGGCCATAACCTGCTTGTAGCTGAGGAGTTGTCCTGCCGATTCCGGATTGCAAATCCACTTGATTCCGGAATCGGAAGAGAACAGCAGCAGGAGAACCATAATGCTCACCGAGGTGGCCCAGGCGGGAACCAGCTCGAACACCCACATGAGGGTGGCATACACGAAGATGGCGATAATCCGCTGCTGTACTTGAGTAAGGCCCTCTATTCCAAAGGATTCCGTGGGCAGGAACCAGAGGACAAGGACGATGACGGCGACAAAGATGAGGCCGATGCTTTTCTTTTTTAATAAGGCAGGGTTGAATCTATTGTTCTGACGCAATTTGTGCATCTCCGAAACCAGATTGAAACCTGTGAAATTCTTGAACATGGTATCGTAAAATTGCGTTAATAGATTATTCGTAAGTGAAGCGGATGTCTACAGGGATTCCGGCGTTTTCCAGGACCCGCTTGTCGGACAGGCTCTCGGGACCGGCTACGCCGTACTTGGAGACCCATGAATGAGCGGTGTCAATATTGCCATGGGCTTGAATGTCCAGTATCTTTGCGCCAAGGGTTTCCAGCGCCTGCCAGGTCTTGTCGTAGTCGATGCTGTAGCGGCCGGAAGCGTTCCAGACGATGGCCTTGCTTTCCAACAGGTAATTGTAGACGATGATGTTGGCGATACCCGTGGGATCGGCCGCACCAAAGCGGGTGGAACGGATGGTATTGGTGACGAAGGTGGTGAGCACGTCTTCCTTCTGGAAGAGGGCCGAGATGTTGTAGGCCTCGGCCTCCTGGGCGCAGAGCCAGGTCCCCAACACGTTGGATTTGGCTTTTTCCAGTACCAGAGCTTCATTTCCAAGCGCTTCGGCCACGGTTCCCATTCCGTTGACAGTCTCCTTCACGCCCAGTCCCTTTGCAATCTCACGGAAAACGATGAGCCAGTAGAAGGCGCTGGCATCTACGTGGGGTTGATAGGGCTCTTCCAAAAGGGCGCTGCCAACCGGGTGGACCGTGCGGTTGAACTTCTCGCGGATGATGTTGTCGAAGATGATGGTGCGGGTGCCCAGTTCTTCCTGGGCCTTCGCATCATAAGGGAAGTTGATGCCGATGACTTTGTATCCGGCGTTGGTGTAGCCGCTGCAGTAAAGCACGTTGCAGGAGAAGATGTCGGACTCGGCACCCGGGACGAATTCGTGGTTGGCGGCATCGCCGGGGAGCATTTTCTGATATTCCGGCATACGGGCGGAGAGGGCGTTGAGTTCCTCGGTGCGCTGGAGATTCTTCAGGAGGACATAAGCGCCATAGGATGTCTTTGTTCCATAGAGACCGTCGTCAACCGCCTCGATGGGGCCCAGCACAAGGTCCATCTTGCTGTCGTTCATCTCCAGCCAGGCCTTGTTGGTCTGATAATAATCGTCCGTCTTGAGACCTTCTATCATATTGATGAGATAGTTCCGGACGCTCTCTTTGATGGTTACATCGGCGGCACGCTTAAGGTAAGATTCGATCTTGCTGATGGACTGTGCAAAGGCATCGTGATACCAGACAGTTTTAAGGCTACCGTCCGCCGCCCTGCGGATAAGCGTGTAGGGACTGCTTTTGTCCGGATTGTTCCATGAAAGGTATTCCTCCGCGGTTAAATCGGCCGGATAGAAGCATGCACCGGCAGGTTTTTCACCGTAACCCTGCAGGAAGGGCTTTCCGTCAATGCGGTCCCAGGGACCATAATTGATTTCGGCATACTCTTTTTCCGAATCACTGACACAGGAGGCCAGGAGGGCATCTTTGTCGCCGAAATATTGTTGCCAGTAGATTCTGTCCACCTCATCGGCGGCCATCCGGTACAGTTTCAGGACTTCCTTCCCATTATCTGTGATGCCGGTAAGATCCGGCGCGGGAATGGTAACCTCTGCGTAATCCTCTACGAGGCGGTCTACATTAACCCGTTCCTGGGTGCAGGAAACGGTAGCCAGGGCGAGGATGGACCATAAAAATGTAAGTTTTTTCATATCGTTGATTGTAATCAAGGTGCAAAGATAAGTGTTAAAATGATTCGCTTTTATTGATGAATTAGGTTTATTTCGATTAAATTGATAGGTTTTAACGATAAATATGCCTATATTTGTGGGTAAATCAGTATAGATTATGGAATTACGGCAGTTGAAGTATTTTGTGGAAGTTGGACGCCTGGGAAGTTTCTCCCTGGCCTCCAAGTCGCTCTTTATCACGCAGAGCACCATATCCCAGCAGATTCAGAAACTGGAAGAGGAGCTGGGTGTGGAACTGCTCATCCGGGATACACGTCACGTTACCCTAAGTGACTACGGCGAGCAGTTCTATCCCTGCGCTGTACAGGTTTTGGATGAGGCCAGGGCAGGGGCGGAAAGAATCAAAGATGTGAAAGCCCTTAAAGTGGGGACGCTCAGCGTAGGGGCCACTTATTCTTTTGGCCCGCTGCTCAAGCAGACGGTTCTGGACTTTTACAGAAAGTTCCCGCGCATACGTCTCAACTTGGTTATCACCTCCCAGGATGAACTAAGGCAGAAGCTGCTGGACAGGGCGCTGGATGTGGCCCTTACCTATAAATCACCGATTGGGGATGACCACATCGAATCTCATCTGTTGTTCCAGAGCCGCCTTTGTCTGGTGGGGCGCGTTGGAGAGTTGAAGGGCGTTGGCAAGGAAGTATCGGTCCAGGACCTCTCCCGTTTCCCGCTGGCCCTGCCGTCCAAGGGGCTTCAAGCACGGGATACGCTGGAGAATGTCCTGTTCGCGCAGCATGTAAAACTGGACATCCGGCTGGAAATCAACAGTGTCCGTTCCCTCCTTGACCTTGTGGGCAGCAGCCCGCTGGTTACCACCCTGTCCGAGGAAGCCATCCACCATGTCAGGGGTTTCGAGGCCATCCCCATCAACCATCCCGACAGCAGGATGGACGGATGCTACCACTATTTAAAAGGTTCTTATCTTAAGACGGCGGCCCAAAAGTTCGTGGAGTTGCTGCAGGATAACAACTCTTTCAACCAGACATTCGCTCCCTCGCATCATTGATATGCCGGGAAAGCCTCCCTCAGGACAGCTTCCCGGTCTTGGGGACCGGATTCCCGGAACCGGCCGTCCCGGGTAATGGCAAGGACGCGGTGGACAAGCTGGAGAGCGTCGTGGAGGTCGTGGGAGGAGAAGATTACGGCCGTGCCGGTCTTTTCTGCAACACTGCGGAGAGTCCGTAGCACCATGAGCCGGTTCTCAACGTCCAGGAAGGCCGTGGGCTCGTCCAGCAGCAGCAAATCGGCCCGGCGGGTAAGTCCCACGGCAATGCAGGCTTTCTGGAATTCTCCGTCGCTTAATGTGGAAATGTCTCTGTCGGCAAGTGGCTTTAACCCAATTAGTTCCAGAGACTCCTCCAGCCGCTGCTCCGTCTCTTTCCGGAGCCGCCCGGCCCAGTCACTTTCCCTGTAGCATCCCGTGCGCACAAACTCCCGCACCGTAAAGCCTTTGACTTTAGGTATACCAGTTGGTACTAAGATGCAGTTGACTGGAGAGATATGTGTGTCGCGAACCCATGGCCACCCTCGGCCGTGTAAGAGGGAGGGGCCCACAGCCTGTGCCTGAAGGGCACAGCGAGGTGGGAGGGGTCGCGAAGCGACGGTTGGCGATACACATATCTCTCCAGCCAGTTCGCGAAGCAAGGTAGATTTTCCGGAGCCGTTCGGTCCAGCCAGCAGCAGGCATTCGCCGGGAGACACCGTGAAGGTGATGTCCCGCACCAGGATGTGGTTCCCGTAGCCAATATGGTCAATGTTCACTTGCATGGCAGAGATACCAGATTATTAGGGGAATACCAATGAGTGCAAGTGTGCTGCCGGCGGGGAGGGGGACCGGCCAGAGATTGGCCAGGATATCGGCCACAAGGGCTAGGCAGGCGCCGGTGGCAAGGGTTGTGGGAAGCACTTTCCCGTGGGCCGATGAGCCGGTGAGTTTCCGGGAGAGGTGCGGCGCCACGATGCCCACAAAACCCAGGGGGCCGCAGAAGGCCGTGACTATGCCGGTCATGAGGCTGGCCGACAGCATGGAAAGGGTGCGGATCCGCTTTAGCGGAGCGCCGGAGAAACTGGCGTAATTCTCCCCGAAGAGGATGATATCCAGGCCTTTCCGGTTCCAGACGGCCAGTGCCAGACCGGCAAGCAGGGCGGCGGCCATGATAATCAGTTCCAGCGTGCGGGTGCCGGAAAAACTGCCCGCCATCCAGCTGTAGAACAGCTTGAGGCTTTCTTCGCCGGCAGAATACTGCAGGATGGAGGAGAGGGCGCTGAACACGAAGCCCAGCATAACGCCCAGGATGAGCAGGGTAGTGGCCCGCAGTCGGGTGCTCAGGACAACAATGAGCAGGGAAGTGAGAAAAGCGCCCGCAAAGGCGGCCAGGGCCATGCTCATGCCGGAAAACCAGGCGGCCGATGTGCCCAGCGCTAAGGCCACGATGGCGGCTCCCAGGCCGGCGCCGCCGCTGACGCCCATGATGTGCGGATCGGCCAGGGGATTGCGGAAAAGGGCCTGCATCTGCATGCCGGCAAGGGCCAGGGAGGCTCCGGCAATCACAGCCGTCAGCATCCGCGGCAGGCGAAGGTTCCAAAGGATGACGCCGCCCACAGGCCCGAAGCCGTTGCCTGTGAGAAGATCCAGACCGGCCAGCAGAATCAGTGCAAGACAGAGGATGGGCCCGAAGCGTTTCATAGCTTGCGGGAAGGGATGAGGGCCATGAGGAAGCCGATACCGGCCACGCCCACTACAGTCCAAAGGATGTCGGTGGCTTTGAGCACCACCGGATAGGCCTGCACCACGAAGTTACCCGGCATGGCAATGAGGCCGAAGCGGTCCTGCAGCCACACAATCACAATGCCCAGCACCAGGCCGATGACCATGCCCAGCAGACTAACCAGCCAGCCTTCCCAAAGGAAAATGCGGCGGATGAGCCCTTCCGGGGCGCCCATGCTGCGGAGCGTGCCAATATCGCCCTGCTTCTCGATGACCAGCATCTTGAGGGCGCTGTAGATGTTGAAAGCAATGATGAGGACTATGAACACCAGGATGAGGTAAATGGCCAGCTTCTCGTAGCGCATCATCCTGTAGATGGATTCTTCCTGCTGATAGCGGTCCAGCACGCGGAAACCGTCTCCCAGGCGCTCCTGCAGGGCTTTCGCCACCTTGAAGGCCGATCCGGGCGCCACGTTCAGCTCCATGGAGGAGACTTCGTCCGGGTATTCCAGCAGTTCCCGCATCACTTCGATGGGAACCACCACCAGACGGGCGTCCACATCGGCATTTACGGAGAAGATGCCGGAAGGGCGCAGGCTCACGCTGCGGAGCGAAGCGGTGGGATTGGAAAGGGAAACTTCCTCGTTCCGGGAAGGGTAATGGATTTCCAGCGGGGAAATGAAGCGGGGACTAAGGTTAAGCGTATAAGCAACCCCTGCACCCACAACCGCCTGCGGCAGACTGCCGTTGTGGAGGCTCCATTCGCCGTCCACCAGATGCTCCTGCAGGGGGAATTCCTCTTCGGCCACGGAGTCCAGTCCGCGAACGCGGGAGAGGCACTGCTTGCCGTCATAGGAAAGGAAAACCTGGTCTTCCAGCACGCTGTAAAAGGATAGGACGTCCTCTTGCTCACCGGCCCAGGCAAAGGCCGATGAATCCGGTACGAAGACCTTGCCTTCGGCGGGGCGGACGGACAGATCGGCATGCAGGTCATTCAGGCTGCTGTCCACCAGGCGGTTGAAGCCGTTGAATACGGAAAGGATAATGATAAGCGCCGCTGTACCTACGGCCATGCCCGCAACCCCGATGCCCGAAATCATGTTGATCACATTGTAGGATTTCCGGGCGAACAGATAGCGGAAGGCGAATTTCAGCGGCAGCTTTGTCATTTCTTCAACAGCTCCTCAATATGCTGGGCATAGTCCAGGGAGGTGTCCAGAAGGAAATTCAGCTCCGGAACAATGCGGAGCTGTCTTCCCACCACATGGCCCAGTTCTCCGCGAAGGGCGTGGAGGTTCTCGTTCAGGAGGTCCATCACCGGGCCCTGCTTCTCCGAGGGGAAGATGCTCACGAACACCTTGGCCACGGACAGGTCCGGGCTCACGCGCACTTCGCTTACCGTGACCAGGGCGCCGTCAAAGGCGGCCATGCCCTTGGCACGGATAATCTCCGCCAGGGCTTTCTGCAGCTCCCGCGCCACTTTCAGTTGTCTTGTGCTGGCAGGTTTTTCCATTATGCGATGTTAACGATAAAATAATTCTTCTTGCCTTTCTGGGCCAGGATGTAGTGGCCGTTCACAATATCGGCCTCCGACACTTCTGCGTTGATGTCCGTCACCTTGTCCTTGTTGATGGAGATGCCGCCGCCCTGGATCATCTTGCGGGCCTCGCCCTTGGAGGGGAGGATGGCGGTTTTCACGGCCAGGAAGTCCATGACGTTGCAGGGGAGGTCGGCCTTGCTCACGGTGAAGGAGGGAACATCGGCAAAAACGGCCAGGAAGGTGCGCTCGTCCAGCTTCTTGAGGGCTTCGGAATTGCCGCCGAAGAGCATCTGGGAGGCCTCGATGGCCTTGTCCAGCGCTTCCTGTCCGTGGCACATGACGGTGACCTCGCGGGCCAGTACCTTCTGCAGCTCGCGGGCGCCGGGATTCTCCCTGTGACGGGCGATGAGGTCTTCGATGGTCTGGCGGTCCAGCATGGTGAAGATCTTGATGTAGCTCTCTGCATCCACGTCGCTCACGTTCAGCCAGAACTGGTAGAACTCATAGGGGCTGGTCTTTTCGGCATCCAGCCAGATGTTGCCCTTTTCGGTCTTGCCGAACTTGGTGCCGTCGGCCTTGCGGATGAGAGGGCAGGTGAGGGCGAAAGCCTCGCCGCCATCCATCCGGCGGATGAGTTCCGTGCCGGTGGTGATGTTGCCCCACTGGTCGGAGCCGCCCAGCTGGAGGATGCAGCCCTTGTTCTTCCAGAGCCAGTAGAAATCGTAGCCCTGCATGAGCTGGTAGCTGAATTCCGTGAAGGACATG
>JAIKYL010000158.1 GCA_024683255.1 Bacteroidales bacterium
TTAAGGGTGGCGTACAGTTCCTCAATGGTCTTCACGGCCTTGGGTGAGCTCTCTTCCGAATTGGCAAAGATGCAGGCCCGGCCGTCAAAAAGGCCCGGCATAGCCGCCCAGGGGCCGCTGTACTCGGTGCCCGCCATGGGATGGGTGGATACAAACTGCTTCCGGCAGGGATGGTAATGCGTGGCCTGGCAAATCTGTTCCTTGGTGGAGCAGACGTCTATTACAATCTTGCTGTTCCAGTCCGGTACAGAGGCATTTTCCGTAGCATCGGCATTCTTTTTAGCGGAGGAAAATGCCTCTGTGCCGGATTGAATACGGTCCAGAATGTCCGGCACCAGCTTCACCGCCGTGCCCACGGGCACCGCCACCACAATGATATCGGCCTTTTCCACGCATTCCTCATAGGAGACCACCTGGTCCACCAGGCCGATGGTTTGGGCCGCATGCGCGCTCACAGGGTCATTTTCCACGCCCAGCACCATGGAGGCAAAGCCGCGGCGCTTTAGGTCGATGGCCATGGACCCGCCAATGAGGCCCAGGCCGATGATACCTACCGTCCGCATACGGCTTTCACTTTCTCCAGGGCGCGTTCCAGGGTGGGAACATTGGCGCAGAGGGAGATACGGATGTAGTTTTCCCCGTTGTGGCCGAAGATGAAGCCTGGAGTGATGAACACGCCAGCTTCGTACAGCAGCTTGTCGCTCACCACCTCGCCGGGGGTCTTCCCGGGAACGGCGGGCATTTCCGGCAGACGGCCGAAGACAAAGAGTCCGGCGGCGTCCGTGCTGTACGTGGCACCCAGGGCATCCATGATACCCCAAGCCACCTTTTCCCTCCGGTGATATTCTGCATTGAGTTCCCGGAACCAGTCCTCACCGGCCTGCAGCGACTCCACGGCGGCCAGCTGCAACGGACGGAAGATACCGGAATCCATCTGGCTCTTCACCTTGAGGATCTCCTTGATATAGGCCGATTCTCCCAGGATCATACCCAGGCGCCAGCCTGCCATGTTGTGGGCCTTGGACAGGGAATTCATCTCCAGGCAGCACTCCTTGGCGCCCGGAACGGCCAGGATGGACAGCGGCTCCGTGTTGCGGATAAAGCTGTACGGATTGTCATTGATAAGAAGGATCTTATGCCGACGGGCAAAGTCCACCAACTTGACATAAAGCTCCGGCGTGGCTTTGGCGCCGGTGGGCATGCCGGGATAGTTGGTCCACATGAGCTTGACACCCGTGAGGTCCATCTTCTCCAGCTGCTCAAAGTCCGGGTACCAGCCATTCTTCTCCAGCAGGTCGTACTTGATGATGCGGGCGTCCACCATGAGGGAGGCCGATGTATACGTGGGATAACCGGGATCCGGGATGAGCACGCCGTCGCCGGGGTTCAGGAACGTGAGGGAAGCCAGGAGGATGCCCTCCTTGGAACCCGTGAGGGGCTGGATCTCGCAGGCGGGGTCCAGCGTTACGCCATAGAAGCGGGAATACCATCCGGCAATGGCCTTCCGGAGTTCCGGAATGCCGGTATAGCTCTGGTAGCCGTGCACGCCGTCCTTGGCGGCTTCGCGGGCCAGCACTTTCAGGGAAGCGCGGGGCGGGGTTCCGTCCGGCGAGCCGATACCCAGGTTGATGATGGGATCCAGACCCTTGGTTGCCCTTTCGGCATTGAGACGGGCCATTTCCTTGTTCTTGATGGAGAAGTAATACTCTTTGACGGACAGTGTCCGGTTGGCAGGTTGGATAATCATATGTTCGTTTTATAAAGCTGCTTTGTATTCTCCCAGGATCTGCAGGTCTTCCAGGAGCGGGCGCACCGCCTGGAGGGCCTGGCGGTAGCGGAGAATATCGTTGAATTTGATATCGGCATAGAAGAAGTACTGCCACTCGCGGCCCGGGATGGGCAGCGACTGGATACGGGTGAGGTTCATGTCGTAGAACGACAGGATGGTGAGAATCTGCGCCAGGGAACCGGGCTTGTGCGGCAGCACAAAGCAAAGGGACGCTTTGTCAATGTCCTTTTCCGGTATGGTGAGATAATTGTCCAGGACCAGGAAGCGGGTGAAATTCTGCTTGTAGGTTTCAATGCCGGGGGCCAGGATTTCCAGGCCGTACAGCTCTGCAGCCAGAGTGGAGGCCACCGCGCCCACCCCTTCCAGGGCCAGCTCGGCCACATCCCGGGCGCTCTTGGCGGTGTCTTCACTCTCCACCAGCTTGATCCACGGGCAGTTCTTCTCAAAGAAGGGGCGCGTCTGGTTGATAGCCATGTAGTGGGTATGCACCTCTCCAATATCTTCCAGCCGCTGGCCGGGAAGGGCCATGAGGTTCTGCTGGATCCTCAGGTACACTTCTCCCTTGATGCGGAGTCCCTGCTCCCGGAGCAGTTCGAAATTGTGGATGAGACCCCCGGAGACCGTGTTTTCAATGGCCATCACGGCCGCATCGGCCCGGGCCTCGTCCATGGCAACGTACAAATCCGGGAAAGTGTCGCATTCCACTATGGAAAGCGGCGTTTCTGAATAAAATAAACGGGCTGCTTGTTCATGAAAGCAGCCCTTGTATCCCTGGATAGCTACCCTCTTCATTATTATACGGTGAGGATATCCTTTTCCTTGGCGGAGATTACCTCGTCCACCTTCTTGACCCATTTGTCCGTGACCTTCTGGAGTTCTGCTTCTCCTTCCTTCTCTCCGTCCTCGCTGAGGCCATCGTTCTTCTGGGCTTTCTTGAGAAGGTCAATACCGTCCCGGCGCACGTTGCGGATGGTTACCTTGGTGGTCTCTCCCTGGGCCTTGGCCTTCTTGATGAGGTCTTTTCTGCGCTCTTCCGTGAGGGCCGGTACCATGCAGCGGATAATTTCACCGTTGTTGGAAGGGGTGAGGCCCACGTTGGCATCCAGGATAGCCTTCTCAATCTTGTTGATCATGTTGCGCTCCCAGGGCTGGATAGCGATGGTCTTGGCATCCGGCGTTGTGACGGAGGCCACCTGGGTGAGCGGCGTGGCAGTGCCATAATAGTCCACCATCACAGGATTGAGGATGGCAGGGGATGCCTTACCCACGCGGTAGTTCTTGAGGTCTTCCTCCAGATAGTCTACCGCATCCTGCATTTTAACGGACATGGCGTCCACAATTTCTTTGGCTTTAGGTAACATGGTTATCTTGTTTTCTCAATTTGCAAAGATATAAAAAAATGATGGAAATCCGTCAGTTTTGGTTAACTTTGTATGATTAAAACGTAGTATGCTGTACGGTACTTTATTGGCAATCAGGCATTTCTTTTACGACAAGGGGTGGAAGAAGTCCCAAGAGGCTTCCGTTCCCACCGTTTGTATCGGCAATATAACGGTTGGCGGCACCGGGAAAACCCCGCATACGGAGATGGTGCTTCGGCGCCTCCTCAAGAGTGACGACTGGGCCTATGGCAACCTGGCTGTTCTCTCCCGTGGCTATAAACGCAAAAGCAAAGGTTTTCAATTGGTTCCGCGGGACGGGACGGCGCTTCTTTACGGCGATGAGCCGCTCCAGATAGCCAAGAAGTTTCCCTCTGTAACTGTGGCGGTGGACAAGAACCGCATCCGGGGCTGCGAGCAGTTGAAGGACGCCCATCTCATTGTGCTGGACGACGCCTTCCAATATCGGAAACTGCGGGCAAGCCTAAACATCGTGCTGGTGGATTATAATCGGCCCGTACATAAGGATAGCCTCTTGCCCTGGGGACGCCTGAGGGATCTCAAGAGCCGGATGAAAGCGGCCGATATTGTTATCGTAACCAAGTGCCCGGCCTATCTGGACGACTGGGAGCGAAGCCAGTGGGTAAAGTATCTGCGCCTTACCCCGGAGCAGAAACTCTTCTTTACCACCTTCACCTACGGCGCCATGGAGCCCGTTTTCCCGGAGGGTGACGCCCGCTACACGTATTCCAAGCGGCTGGTGCTTTTCACCGGCATTGCCAACGATGCGCCGCTCAGAAGCTTCCTTTCGGACACTTACAAGATTGTCCGGCGCATCGGCTTCCCGGACCATCACAAGTATACGCGGGCCGATATAGGCACCCTGTCATCGGCCGTGAAGGAATTCCCTACGGCCTGCCTGGTAACCACCGAAAAGGACGCCCAGCGCATTGTGGACGCCAAAAAGGTGCCCGATGAACTGCGTCTGCGCATGTTCCAGATTCCGGTGGAGGCCAGCTTCCTCACGCCGGAGGAGGATGCCGCCTTTACGGAGACCCTGCTCCAAAAACTGAAAAAGTGAAAATCGGCAACATAGACCTGGGGGAGCGTCCGGTTACCCTGGCGCCCATGGAGGACGTCACGGACGCCAGCTTCCGCATCCTTTGCCGGGAGGCGGGGGCCGCCATGGTCACCACCGAATTCGTAAGTTCGGACGGGCTGGTGCGGGATGTCCAGAAGACCATCGCCAAGATGCACACCCTAGAAGAGGAGGCGCCGGTGGCCGTCCAGATATACGGCAGTTTCCCGGATGCCATGGTGGACGCCGCAAAGATGGCCGATAAGGCCGCAGAGCTGGCCGGAGGCCATGGGGCCGACATCATAGACATCAACTTCGGCTGCCCGGTTTCCAAGATTGCGGGCCGGGGCGCCGGCAGCGGCATGATGCGGGAGCCGGACAAGATGGTGGCCATTACCCGGGCCATCGTGGAGGCGGTTGGGAAGCCCGTCACCGTAAAGACCCGCCTGGGCTGGGACGACAATTCCAAGATCATCGTGGAGCTGGCCGAAAGGCTGCAGGACACGGGCATATCGGCCCTTACCATCCATGGCCGCACGCGTTGCCAGATGTACAAGGGAGAAGCCGACTGGACCCTCATCGGTGAGGTGAAAAACAACCCCCGGATGCACATTCCCATCATTGGCAACGGCGATATCAATTCGGCGGCAAAGGCTAAGGAAGCATTTGACCGTTACGGAGTTGACGGCATCATGGTGGGGCGCGCCAGCTTCGGCCATCCGTGGATTTTCACGGAGATCCGGCACCTGTTGGATACCGGCGAAGAACTGCCGCCCATGAGCGTCCGGGACCGCGTGGCGCTGGCCAAACGGCATTTCCAGCTTTCGCTGGATTTGAAAGGCCCCGTTACCGGCGTGTATGAAATGCGACGCCACCTTTCCTGCTATTTCAAAGGGCTCCGGGACTTCAAGGAAACCCGCATCAAGCTGGTCACCTCCAAGGACCCGGAAGAAATCTTCCGCACCCTGGACTATGTGGCCGCCCGCTGGGGCGCCGAAGCTCCTGAGGCGGAAGGAGTTTACGGTATCTGATGCAAGATTCCGGCTGGGCTGGGTTTAAGAGATATGAAAAAGCTAATCTTCTTAATACTCTTTGTGTCTGTCTGCACCTGCGCTTTCGGCCAGAAGAAACGCGTGCAGCATAACGTTACCTTGGGCGGCGGAATAAAATGGGAGACGGAAGGCCTTGTCAAACCCATCCGGGGCAGTCTGACGGCCGATTTTGACCTTTCCTATGGTCTGGACATTCGGCTTGGTGGCGGCTGGTCGGTTATGCCGGGTGCAGAAGCTTCCGTTTCCGTATCAAAACACTCCTGGGGCGGGACCATCCTTCCTTTTGCGGAGTTGTCTCTTCTGGGGCGTTATCATGCGCAGATTGCCGGGCAGGAAGTGGTATTCGGCCTGGGTCCGGACTTCCAGTTCATCAGCTGGGATAAAACGTATGACGATTATACCGAAGGCTGGTCCGGCTGGCGTTTTGTGGTTCCCCGGCAGTTGGATCCGTATCAATGGGGGCTTAAGACGCAGGTACATTTTTTCCTAACGGACTTCTGGTTTTGCGGCCTGGAGTTTGACATGGGTTTCAAGCAGCTCTATCTTCCTGCCAACCTGTATCACCACACCGTCCGCCTTTCTACAGGCTTCCGTTTCTGATTTTTTGGTATTTTCAAAGAAAATTGCTACCTTTGCGGTCCCTCTGACTATGGGGGGATCGCAATTTTTTATGTTAAACCATTAATAATCAAGACAGTGGACACACTTAGCTACAAAACAGTTTCCCTGAACAAGGCAACTGTGAACAAGGAGTGGCTCGTCATTGATGCAACGGACCTCGTGCTGGGTCGCCTGGCTTCCCGCGTTGCCCTTGTGCTTCGCGGCAAGAACAAGGCCGGCTACACCCCGCATGTGGATTGTGGTGACAACGTAATTGTCATCAATGCCGATAAGATCCGTCTTACCGGCAAGAAGATGACCGATCGCGTTTACACCCGCTACACCGGTTATCCCGGTGGCCAGCGTTTCACCACCCCGCGTGAGATCCTTGCATCCAGACCCGCCGAACTCATCCGTCGGTCTGTGAAGGGCATGCTGCCCAAGACCCGTCTTGGTGACAAGCTCATCAACAACCTGTATGTTTATGCAGGTCCCGAGCACCCGCACCAGGCACAGAATCCCAAAACCATTAAGTTAAACGAAATCTAAACAGAGCACATGGAACAGAAACACGCCCTTGGAAGACGTAAATCAGCTGTCGCTCGTGTTTATGTTGCAGCCGGTAAGGGCAGCATTGTGATCAATGGCCGCCCCATGGAAGAGTACTTCAAGGAGGGAACCCTCCAGTACATCGTGAACCAGCCCCTCGAGGTCACCGGTACAACTGGTCAGTTTGACATCAAGGTAACTCTCGTCGGTGGAGGTACCAAAGGTCAGGCAGAGGCCGTTCGCCTTGGAATCGCCCGCGCTCTTTGCGAGGTGGATAAAGAGGCCTATCGCGCTACCCTGAAGGCCGCCGGTTTCCTCACCCGCGACGCTCGCGAGGTCGAGCGCAAGAAGCCTGGTCAGCCTGGCGCACGTCGTCGCTTCCAGTTCAGCAAGCGTTAATCGGCCTGCAATTACTGGAGTTACGTCAGCACGGCTTTGGTATTCATCAAATCCTGAGATCCCGGTGAGGATGAGAATCTTCCCAGGCTACAACAAGGATTGCCGGGCCGCGAAAAAATTTCGGAGACCAATCAAGGATTGCTACTCCGGATTGATGAAAGAGTTATTAACAAAGACAAAAACAAACCCATGTCTAGAACAAATTTCGATCAGCTGCTTGATGCAGGCGCCCACTTCGGACATCTTGCCCGTCGTTGGAACCCCAAGATGGCTCCGTATATCTTCATCGAGAGAAACGGTATCCACATCATCGACCTGCACAAGACCGTCGTCAAGATTGACGAGGCAGCAGAGTTCCTTAAGGAAATGGCCCGCAGCGGCCGTAAGGTCCTCTTCGTTGCCACCAAAAAACAGGCTAAAGACGTCGTTGCCGCCAAGGCTGCAGAGGTCAATATGCCTTCCGTGACCGAGCGCTGGCCGGGTGGTATGCTTACCAACTTCCCCACCATCCGCAAGGCCGTCAAGAAAATGAACACCATCGACAAAATGAAGGAAGATGGCACCTTCGAGAAGCTCGCCAAGCGTGAGCGCCTCCAGGTGGAGCGCCAGCGTGCCAAGCTGGAGAAGAACCTCGGTTCCATCCGCGACATGTCCCGCCTTCCTTCCGCTCTCTTCGTAGTGGACGTCCAGAAAGAGGCCAACGCCGTTAAGGAAGCCGCCCGTCTGAACATTCCGGTTATCGCAATGGTTGACACTTGTTGCGATCCCACCCCCATTGATTATGTGATTCCGGCTAACGACGACAATACGAAGTCCATCGAGCTCATCATGGATGTGATGTGCAAGGCCATCAACGAGGGCCTGGAAGAGCGCAAGCTGGAGAAGGAGAAGGAACCCGAGGCCGAGGCTGCCGAACTGGAAGCCGCCCTTGCTCCCGCTCCTCAGAAGAAGCTGCGTTCCCGCCGCGCCCCCAAGGCCGAGGCTGCTGAGGCTCCCGCCGAAGCTCCCGCAGAGGCCCCCAAGGCCGAAGCTGCAGAAGCTCCCGTAGAGGAAGCTCCCAAGCCCAAGAAGGCTGCCAAGGCCCCCAAGGCCGAGAAGGCTGCCGAAGAACCCGTTAAAGAGTAATAACCGTTAAAACAGCAAGAAATTATGGCTATCGCTTTAGCTGATATCAAGAAACTGCGCGACATGACCAGCGCCGGTATGATGGATTGCAAGAAGGCCCTGGAAGAGGCCGAAGGCGATTTCAAGCGTGCCGTTGAGATCCTTCGCGAGAAAGGTAAGTCCACCCTCGCCAAGCGGGGTGACAACGAGACCACCCAGGGTGCTGTCCTCAGCCGCATCAACGGCGGCAAGGCTGTGCTCGTATGCCTGGGCTGCGAGACGGACTTCGTGGCCGCTACGCCCGATTTCAAGAAGCTCGCAGGCGCCATCGCCGATGCAGCTATCGCTCAGTTCCCTGCAGACCTTGAGGCTCTCAAGGCCGTTAAGGGTGCCGACGGTTATACCCTGGACGAGGACATCACCAACCAGGCCGGCAAGACCGGTGAAAAGCATGTGCTGGCATACTACGGCGCCCTTGAGGCTCCGTTCGTGAGCGAGTATGTGCACTTCAACGGCAAGCTGGGCGCCATCGTTGCTTTCAGCAAGGTGGTTCCCGCCGAGATTGCCCGTGGTATTGCCATGCAGGTCGCTTCCATGAATCCTGTGGCTGTGGATCCCGCTTCCGTTCCCGCCGAAGTGCTGGAGTCGGAGAAGACCGTGGCCATCCAGAAGACCAAGGACGAGCAGGTGCAGAAGGCTGTGGACAACGCTCTCAAGAAGGTGGGCATCAACCCCGCCCACGTGGATAGCGAAGACCACATCGAGTCCAACACCGCCAAGGGTTGGATCACTCCGGCCCAGGCCGCCCAGGCCCGTGAGATCATCGCCAAGGTGAGCGAGGAAACCCTTGCCTCCCTGGCTCAGAAGGAGCAGATGATCAACGGCATCGTGAACGGCCGTATCCAGAAGTTCCTGAAGGAGAACACCCTCATGGAGCAGGAGTACCAGCTCAGCGACGACAAGGCCACCGTGGCCGCCGCCCTCAAGGCCGTCGACGCGGAAGCCAAGGTTGTTGCTTTCAAGCGCTTCTCCCTGGCCGACTAATTCTGTCGATCATTCGTTTAAGTGCCAGTCGCCATCGCGGCTGGCACTTTTTTTCGTATCTTTGCATCTGCGATGACGCTTTTCCTCACAGGCAGCCCCACACGTTACGGGGAGCCCAGCTTTACGGAGGACAACGGTTTTCTGGCCGCTGTTAAGGCCGAATTGGCCAAGGTCACGGGTCCGGACCGCCTGCCCAGGGTGCTGCTGGTGAGCGCCGCGCCGGACGACAAAGGCTTTACCGCCTCCGTGAAAAGGGGCATGAGCACCTGCATCCACCGCTCCGGCATCAAGACAGAGGAAATTGTGATGCTGGAACGTCGCAATGCCGATGAGGCCCCTCAGCTGGTGAGGCGGGCCGATTGGATCATCATGTGCGGCGGACACGTCCCCACCCAGAACCGCTTCATCCATGAAATCGGCCTGAAAAAGCTGCTGCAAGGCTATGAGGGTGTGATTTTGGGTTGCAGCGCCGGCAGCATGAACTGTGCCGATGATGTCTATTCCCACCCGGAACTCAACGGAGAATCCGTGGACCCGGGATATGCCCGCTGGCTCAAAGGCCTGGGCCTAACGGACATCAATCTGGTGCCTCACTACGACCAGGTTCGCTATGTGAAACTGGACGGCCGGCGGCTCTTTGAAGACATCGTTTTCCCGGAGAGCTGGGGGCATCGTTTTGTCACATTCCGCGACGGCGGCTACATCATTTGCCGAAACGGCCGGAGCGAACTCCGCGGCGAAGGCTGGGAGATTGTCCAGGGCGGCATGCGCCATCTTTGTAATGAAAACCAATCCTATACCTTTATGAACTTAATATTTATTTCTCCCCATTTCCCGCAGACCTACTGGCACTTCTGTGCCGGGGCCAAGGCCAAGGGCGTAAACGTGCTGGCCATTGCGGATGCCGACTACTGGAGCCTTCCCCAGGAACTCCGAAACGGCATTTCCGACTACTACAAGGTGAACAACCTGGAGAATTACGAAGAGATGTACCGGGCCGTGGCCTGGCTGGCCCACAAATGGGGCCGGATAGACTGGATAGAATCCAACAATGAATACTGGCTGGAGCAGGACGCCCGCCTGCGCACGGATTTCAACGTTACTTCCGGTATCAAGAGCGACTTTGTGGCGGCCATCCGGAACAAGTCCGAGATGAAGAA
>JAIKYL010000225.1 GCA_024683255.1 Bacteroidales bacterium
TGTGCCCTTCGACTTCCTTACTCCCCTGTTCCCCACGGAGAAATTCAACCTCCTGGGTCATGGACACGAGAAGGACCAGTCCATCCGCGTGGTGGATATGTTCACCCCCATCGGCAAGGGACAGCGCGGCCTCATCGTGGCTCAGCCCAAGACCGGTAAGACCATGCTCCTGAAGGCTATCGCCAACGCCATTGCAGACAATCATCCGGAGGTGTACGAGATTATCCTGCTGGTGGACGAGCGCCCGGAAGAAGTGACGGATATGCAGCGCAGCGTCAAGGCCGAGGTGGTTGCCTCTACCTTTGACGAGCCGGCCGAGCATCACGTAAAGGTGGCCAACATGGTCCTGGACAAGGCCCGCCGCCTGGTGGAATGCGGCCACGACGTAGTTATCCTGCTGGACTCCATCACCCGTCTGGCCCGCGCGTACAACACCGTGCAGCCGGCCTCCGGCAAGGTGCTCACCGGCGGCGTGGACGCCAACGCCCTCCAGAAACCCAAGCGTTTCTTCGGCGCCGCCCGTAACATCGAGAACGGCGGTTCGCTCACCATCCTGGCCACCGCCCTAACGGAAACGGGCTCCAAGATGGACGATGTTATCTTTGAGGAATTCAAGGGAACCGGCAACATGGAGCTGCAGCTGGACCGCAACCTGTCCAACAAGCGCATCTTCCCGGCCGTGAACCTGGTGCTTTCCAGCACCCGCCGCGACGACCTGCTGTACGACCCGTACACCAACAACCGCATCTGGATCCTGCGGAAACTCCTCTCGGATATGAACCCCGTGGAGGCCATGACCTGGATGCAGCAGCATATGGACGAATTCAAGACCAACAAGGATCTCATAGACAACATGTCCAAGTTCGGGAGGTACGACTGATCTCTTCTGAACGGCCTCTTTGATATTCTGAACGAAGTGAAGAATCACTACCAAGACACCATCGTTGCTCCGGCCACCACCCCTGGGACCGGAGCAATTTCCATTGTACGCGTAAGCGGACCGTCGGCCTTTGCCATTGCCGATAAGGTGGTGTCCCTGAAAAGCGGAACCCTCTCAGACGCTGCGCCGTACACCATCCATTACGGAGAGGTGTGTGCCGATGGCTGTTTGCTGGACCAAGTGCTGGTCTCGGTGTTCCGGGCTCCGCACAGTTATACCGGAGAGGATTCACTGGAGATTTCAACCCATGCATCGGCCTATATTGTACAGGAGCTGGTGGGCCTGCTGCTTAAGGCAGGTGCCCGCTTTGCCGAACCTGGAGAATTTACCAAGCGGGCCTTCCTTAACGGGAAAATGGATTTAGCTCAGGCAGAAGCGGTTGCCGATGTTATCTCATCCAACACTTCCGCTTCCAACCGGGTGGCTATGAACCAGCTGAAGGGCGGTTTTTCCAAGGAACTGGCCACCCTTCGGGAGCAGCTGCTGGAGATGGCTTCCCTGCTGGAACTGGAGCTGGACTTCAGTGAGGAAGATGTGGAGTTTGCCAACCGGGAGCAGCTTCTGGCACTGCTGGATAAGACCCTGGTGCATGTAGAGCGCCTGGCTGCTTCCTTCCGCCAGGGCAATATGATAAAGAACGGCGTTCCCGTTGCCATCGTGGGCGCGGCCAATGCCGGCAAGAGCACCCTGCTCAATACGCTGCTTGGAGAAGAAAGAGCCATTGTAACGGATATCCCCGGTACCACGCGCGACACCATAGAGGAGACGCTGGTCATTGACGGAATCCTCTTCCGCTTCATAGATACGGCCGGTATCCGGGATGCCTCGGACAAGGTGGAAAAGCTGGGTATAGACCGTACTTTCCGCAAGCTCTCGGAAGCCGAAATTGTGCTTGGCGTGCTGGATTCGACGGCTGATCTGACGGAGCAACTGCAGTCCATCTGTTCCCGTGTCTCTTTGGACAGTCAGCAGCTGATTTTACTGCTTAATAAGGCCGATATTGTAGGTCCGGAGGGGGTTAACAAAAATGTTACCACTATTAACAAGTTTGTTTCTTCGCTTGATAATGAGGTTGATTTAATCGCCATTTCGGCAAAAGACGGAAAAGGTCTGTCGGAACTGAAATCGGCCCTTGCGCAGGCGGAAAAAGGCCTCATTCCTAACGCCGATTCCACCTTCGTGACCAACACACGGCACTATGAAGCGCTCCTGAATGCCGCATCGGCCCTCCGGGACTGCCGCACTTCCCTATCGGCAGGCATCCCCTCGGATTTGGTGGCCGAAGATTTACGTCGCGGCCTCTCCTCCATCAATGCCATTCTGGGCACCGACCTCCTGGATCCGGAGACCATTTTGCACACCATTTTTAGCCGGCATTGCATCGGGAAGTAATTGATTATCAATAAATTACGGAAACTATCGGAATCTAACTGACACTCACCTCGTTACAAGTCCAGAGGTTTTATGTGTAACAGTTAAATTTCAATGCCCACCTTCTCCCAGGTCATCGAAGCCACTGAAGGCCAGTCCAACGGCGTCTCCCGTGCCCACAGCAAGGCCTCCGGCATCAAACTCGTTGAGGAACCCACCGATGCCGCCATCGACATCCACGCCGACTACGTGGCCAAAAACGGCTCCCCCAACGCATCCGCCCCGAAGATCTTCTTCCGCTACTACTACGTCAACAGCTCCACCGGCGAAAAGTCCGGCACTATGCTGGCCGAGTGCAAGTGGACCGCTGCTGACGTCGGCGGCGAGCCCTAGTCCCGCCCTCCCCGGTCCATCCGGCTTAACCTAAACTGCCGGCCCTCCGCAGTCGTGAGACTCCGGAGGGCTTTCTGTATATGATCGTCCCGCGACACACCCAGGCCCCATCCGGGAACGTGCATAGCGTTGAGCAAATGATTTGTTCAGAAAAATGTGTCAATTCGGGCAAAACTCGTTGGAAAAATTACGGCGAATCATTAAAAACTCGTTGGAAAAATTACGATGGGTATTTGAAAAGTCGTTGGAAAAAGTGTATCTTTGTTCCCGGATAAAGTATCAGATTATGCTGAAAAGGAAAATTGAAGACGCTCTCATTACGTGGAAAAACAAGCCCGGGCATAAGCCTCTGGTGATAATGGGCATCCGCCAGTGCGGAAAAACATATATCTCGCAGCACTTCGCTGAGCAGAACTACAAGAATGTCGTCTATATGAACTTCATCAAGCAGCCAGAGCGGATAGGTGCCTTCGTCGGATCAAAGGATGTGGACAGCATTCTGCTCAATTTGTCGGCGCAGATCAAAGGCGTAAAGTTCATCCCTGGAGAGACCTGCCTGATCTTTGATGAGATCCAGGAATGCCCCGAGGCCAGGACTTCGCTCAAGTTCTTCAAAGAGGACGGCCGCTTTGACGTGATTGCCACTGGCTCCCTGTTGGGCGTCCAGGGCTACGGCGATGAGCTCAAGAAACGGCGTCGCAAGATGGTTCAGAAGAAAGATCTGGGCATCAACTCCGTTCCTGTAGGCAGCGAGGACATCATTGAGATGTACCCGCTGGACTTTGAGGAGTTCCTCTGGGCAAACGGTATGAATCAGGATGTCATCGAGGCTCTCCGGAAGTTCTACACGGAGGAAACGCCGGTCCCGGAAGGAATCCATGTGGCCATGAGACAGTATCTGAACCTCTATGTAGCTATCGGTGGTCTCCCCGCCCCCATCAATGCATTCCTGGCTACAAACAACATGAATGCCGTCAGTGAGGAATACAAGGGCATCCTGAAGGAATACCGCGACGATATGGTCAAGTATGCTCCGGACAAAGACAAGCCCCATATCCGTGAGTGCTTCAATTCCATCCCCAAGCAGCTGGCCAAGGAGAACAAGAAATTCCAATACAGCAAGGTTAAGCCCGGCGGACGGGGTGAAACCTATCTTGGCTCCCTCCAGTGGCTGGAAGACGCCGGCATTATCTGCCGCTGCTACAATACAGACATCACCGGCCTCCCGATGGAAGGCAATGCCAAAGACAATGTGTTCAAGGTTTACACGGCTGATATCGGCCTGCTCATCGAGATGCTGGGACCTGGGACCAGGGCGGATATCCTGCAGGGCAACCTGGGAGGGTTCAAAGGCGCCATTTACGAGAATCTGATGGCTGACACGCTTCACAAGAAGCAGCAGAGGCTGTACTACTTCCTGAAGGACTCGGGCCTTGAGCTGGACTTCCTCGTCCGGATGAAAGGAGAATGTGTGCCACTTGAGGTGAAAGCCAAGACGGCCCAGGCCAAGAGCGTCCAGACTGTCTTGAAGCACGCGGACAAATACCATGTGAAACACATCATCAAATTCGGCGACTACAATGTCGGCCGGGAGGGCCAGTTGCTCACACTCCCGGGCTATATGCAGTTCCTCCTGGATCTGGAGCCGGAAGAAATCGTCCTCGAACCAATCGACGTGGACGCCGTCAACGCCCTTGCAAAGATAATATTGGGGTAAATCATACCACGTTTGGCTAAGACCATTAACCTCAAGGCCGAGTATGACGCCGCTACTATGCGGGGACGCACCTTTACTTTTTTTGTCCCCCGACCTTCTAATATCACAACAAAAAGATATCTCCCTCAAAATTTTGGGGACAATTCGGGGACAAACTTGAAACACATATTTTATTATATTATTGATTTATAACAAAATACGAGTTTGAACTATTTCCTACATCGGGAAATGATCGGGTGTAAATAAGAAGTCGGTTATTTGCACAGTTTTTCTACCACATTTTTACCACGCAGGGTGGCGACGCGGCGGGCAACTTAATGGCCGACTACGAACGGAGATGGATTGAGGAAGTTGTCGGAAGCCGTGGCGGAGGATTCGACT
>JAIKYL010000235.1 GCA_024683255.1 Bacteroidales bacterium
CGGTGCGCAACCGCCGCCCAGCGCTCAATGTCAAATACTTCCACACCCGGATTGGAAAGCGTTTCTCCAAAGATGAGCTTGGTGTTGGGGCGGATGGCGGCTTCAATATCGGCATCGGGGGAATCGGCCGGAAGGAAGGTAATGCCGATGCCCAATTTGGGCAGCGTTACGCCCAGCAGGTTGAAGGTTCCGCCGTAGATATTGTTTGTGGCTATGATGTGATCTCCCGCCTGGGCGATGTTCAGGACAGCGAAGAGGTTGGCCGCCTGGCCGGAAGAGGTGAGGATGGCCCCTACGCCGCTTTCCAAGTCATTGATTTGGGCTGCGGTGATGTCTACGGTAGGGTTCTGGAGCCGGGTGTAGAAATAGCCGCTTTCTTCCAGGTCGAAGAGTTTTCCCATCTGGTCCGACGTCTCATATTTAAAGGTTGTGCTCTGGATGATGGGAACCTGCCTGGGTTCGCCTTTTCCGGGTTTGTAACCGGCGTGCACGCAACGTGTTTCAATCTTTGCCATAGTAAAATTCGTTTCTGCAAAGTTATGTTATGCAGAAAAATCTTACAAGGCTTGCTGATAATTTGGAAAATATTCCTAATTTTGCAGAAAGAATTAGAAAAAGTAGAAAAATCATCGGCCCCAATCGGCCTTTGGCAGAAAAATATTCTTATGAGCGAGATTCTCCTGGATGCAGTGGACCTGCAAATCCTGCGGGCGCTGCAGGAAAACGCCCGCCTCACCACCAAGGAACTGGCGGCGCGGGTGAACCTTTCCACCACCCCCGTTTTCGAGCGCCTCAAGCGCCTGGAACGGGGCGGCTTCATCCTCAAATATGTGGCGGTGCTGGACGCGGAGAAGCTGGGCCGGGGCTTTACGGTGTTCTGCTCCGTAAAGCTTAAGCAGATGAACCGCAACGTGGCCAAGAACTTTATTTCCGTAATCCGGGATATTCCCCAGGTGGCCGAATGCTACAATATTTCCGGGGAGTACGACTACCTGCTCAAGATCCAGGCGCCGGACATGAAGTACTATAACGAATTCATCATCAACGTGCTGGGTACCATAGACTCCATAGGTTCCATCCTCTCGTCCTTTGTGATGGACGAGATCAAGAACACGCACGCGCTGTATTTATAGCGGAATTATTTGACGGTGAGGACGTATTCCGTGGAGATGCCGCCGAATTCCTCCAACACCATGCGGGTGATGCGGCCGTCCTTCCCATAGTCCAGTTCCAGGCCGGAATAGCCCTTGGGCATCACTTTACGGGCCTTGATAACCACGTGTTTGCCACCGTTTTTCTGGGTAACGGTGCAATCGGCATCCATTTCTTTGGCCACTTTCTCATATTCTCCCGTAATGCTGTACAGGAGGGCGTTGCGCTGGGAGGCCACCAGTTTGTTGGTCTTGGTGTCCACGTCCAGAGCTACGCCGCGGAGGTCCATCCGCACAATGGGGCCGTCAATGATGAAATAATCCCCGTTAGGGTTGGTATAAAGCATGGCCAGCTGGTCCGGTGCCGTGAAAGTGATGTTTCCTTCACTTTTGACCACCTTACCGGAAGCCTTGAGGGTTTTGGCCTGTTTGAAAGTTCCTTCAAAATTCTGGGCTCCGGCCGCAAAGCAGCAAAGGAGCAGGGCAAATGCAAGCAGTTTTTTCATGATGCTGCAGTATATTCAAATAATATGCCTGCAAAGGTAATACATTTTTATTGTAGGTAATTGCAAAATCGTTAAATTTGTAAACCTTTATTCTTGCCTGCATGCAAATTCAAATTTCCGACGAGCTAAATGCCGTCATCAAATATGCCCGAGAGGAGGCCATGCGCACCGGTAGCTACGGCATCGGCCCGGACCATCTGTTTCTGGGTATTATCCGTCACGAGGAAAACGCCGCCTTCACCACGCTCCGGAGCGTGGGGATAGAACCGGCCGATTTAAAGACTTTCATTGACCAGCGCATTTTCACCAACGAAACCATCCCGTACGAGCAGATAGACCATATCAGCTTCTCCCGTCAGGCGCAGAACGTGCTCAGTATCACTGTAATGGAGGCATCGCGCCTCAAGAGCCTCTCCGCCAAGCCGCAGCATCTGCTGCTGGCGCTCTGCCGCACCACGGACAGCTACGGACAGGTGTATCTTCGCTCCCACGGCATAGACTACGGCCGCCTGCTGGCCTTCATGGAAGACGAAGGCCTGCTCCGTCCGGAAGGAGAGGAGGAGTCCAAGCCGGACAACCAGCCCGTACAGGGGGAGGAGGAACCGGAGGATAAGAAGCTGGACATTGAGGAGTTCGCCTACGACCTAACCCAGGCCGCCCGGGAAGGGAAACTGGACCCGGTGGTGGGCCGGGATATGGAAATAGCCCGCGTCATTGAAATCCTGGGCCGAAGGAAGAAGAACAATCCCATGCTCATCGGGGAACCCGGCGTGGGCAAATCGGCCATTGTGGAGGGCATTGCGCAGAAGATTGCCACGGGTGCCATTTCTCCCGTTCTGGCCCGCAAGCGCATCCTTTCGCTGGATATTGCTTCCGTTGTGGCTGGCACCAAATACCGGGGAGACTTTGAGAAACGCCTCAAGGTCATTATCAAGGAAGCCTCTGAGAATCCGGACCTTATCCTCTTCATAGACGAGTTCCACACCATCGTGGGAGCCGGAGGCGCTTCAGGCAGCCTGGATGCTGCCAACATGCTAAAGCCCGCCCTGGCCCGGGGAGAATTCCAGTGCATCGGCGCCACCACGCTGGACGAATTTGCCAAGATCGTGGAAAAGGACGGTGCCCTGGACCGCCGCTTCCAGAAGATTGTGGTAGAACCCACGGATATCCCGCAGTCCATTGAAATCCTGCATAACCTTAAGCCGCGGTACGAGGAATTCCACGGCATCACCTATACGGACGAGGCGGTGGAGGCCGCCGTACGCCTCACGGACCGCTACATCACGGACCGTTCCCTGCCGGACAAGGCCATAGACGCCCTGGACGAGGCGGGTTCCATGGTCCGCCTGTCCCTGTTCAAGAAGCGGGGGAGGGAAAAAGTGGTGGATGCGGAAGATGTGGCATCCGTCCTCTCCAAAATGACGGGCATTCCCGTTAATAAGGTGGCCGAAAGCGAAGGCAACCGCATCATCAATATGCGGAAACGCCTGAAGGATCGCATCGTGGGGCAGGACGAGGCAGTGGAAACCGTGGTTAGGGCCATTCAACGGAACCGGGCGGGCCTCAAGGATCCGCACCGGCCCATCGGCACCTTCCTCTTCTTCGGTCCCACCGGTGTGGGAAAGACCCAGCTGGCGCGCTCCCTGGCCGAATACCTGTTTGACAGCGAGGACAACATGGTGCGCCTGGATATGAGCGAATATATGGAGAAATTCAGCGTTTCCCGCCTTATTGGCGCGCCTCCGGGCTATGTGGGATACGAGGAAGGCGGCCAGCTCAGTGAGCGTGTACGCCGCAAGCCGTATTGCGTTGTGCTGCTGGACGAAATTGAAAAAGCCCATCCGGACATCTTTAACTTGCTCCTGCAGGTGATGGACGAAGGACGGCTCACGGACAGCAACGGCCGCACCGTGGATTTCAAGAACACCATTGTGATCATGACTTCCAACGTGGGCAGCCGGGAAATAGAGGAATATGGCAACGGAATTGGTTTTGCCACGGCCGGAAAGAACCTGGATGTGGACCGCAGGGGAGTGGTGGAAAAGGCCGTGAAAAAGGCTTTCCCGCCGGAATTCATCAACCGGGTGGATGCCCAGGTGTACTTCAATTCCCTTAGCAAGGAGTCCATAGAGTCCATCATTGACATAATGCTCAAGGACCTGCGGGCCAGGGCACTGGAAGCGGGTTACAAGCTCACCATCACGCCCGCCGCCAAGCGGATGATTGCCGATGCCGGCTTTGATCCGGCCTACGGGGCCCGCCCTTTGAAGCGTGCAGTGATGAGATATGTGGAGGACCCCGTGTCCGAATTCATCATCTCCGACCGGGTGCTGGTCTCCCGCAAGAAGAGCGCGCTGGAACTGCGGACCCTCCGCGTGGGACTTTCCCCGGACAAGGAGAGTACGGTGGTATCTATAGTTCCGTCACCTCCTCAAACTGAAGGTCCAGATCCAAAATAATATCCTTGAGGGTTTGCAGGGAGGCGTCCGAAGAGAGGAAGCAACCCAGGGTTTCCATGTTGTAATCCGTGTTTCTCATGACCGTTTGTTTTTAATTTCTGATGCAAAGGTACGGCCACATTGCGCCAAACCATTGCCCAAGCTAAAAAAGATGAAAAAATTTGCATTTTTGGCCTTGGCGCTGCTTCTGACGGGGATTTCCGCGGGAGCACAGGACACTTACCAGTTCGCTCAGCGGGACACCCTGGCCCTGCACCTGAGCATTTACGAAGCCACGCCGGGCTCGGAAACCACTTTCCAGGGGCAGGAGAAACCGCTCATCCTTTTCGTGGTGGGCGGCGGCTTCGTTCGGATGGAACCGGGCGACTATGTCTATGACTGGTTCGACATCCTCAACAACGATGGCTATACGGTGGTTAATATCGAGTATCGGCAGGGCATGAAAGGCTACAAGATGAAAAGGACGCTGTCGGGCCTTATCAAGGCGTCGGACCAGTTCCTCCTGTCGCAGCAGATGGCCGTGGAAGACCTCTTTTCGGCCGTCAGTTTCCTTTATGAGAACCGCGAGGAGCTGGGCCTGAATCCGGACAACATAGTGCTGGCCGGCAGTTCGGCCGGTGCCATCACCGCCCTGGCGGCGGAGAACCAGATTGTGAACGGGGTGGCCGAAGGATTGCCGGAAGGCTTCAACTTCCGTGGCGTAATGTCTTTCGCCGGCGCCATCATAAGTACCTCAGGTGCACCGGATTACTATGCTAAGCCCTGCCCCACGCTGCTCCTTCACGGAACGGCCGACGGCGCCGTGGCATACAAGCACTACGGGTACTTTGGCAGGGGCATCTGGGGCAGCAGTTACCTGGCTGGAAAACTCAAGAATGTGGGAGCCGATTATTGCATCTACCGGTACCTGAACCGCACGCACGATGTGGCCGCCTACATGATCTCCGCCTGGCCGCTGGAAAAGGAGTTCCTGGAAAGGAGCGTAATCCTGGGTGCCAGACGCGTAATTGACGCCACTGTAGACGACAGTTCCCTGCCCAGCTGGGGCAACATTACAACCGACGATATTTATTGATTTTTCCATATTTTTTCTTAACTTTGTACGTTTATAAGTTAGATAGAATCTATGGACAATAACGAAGAGAAGAATCAGCTCAGCGAGCCCCTGGAAAACACCGGGTACATTGAGCAGGTGGAGATAGATCACGAAATGCGCACCGCCTACATCGACTATTCCATGTCGGTGATTGTTTCGCGGGCCCTTCCGGATGCCAGGGACGGCCTCAAGCCCGTCCAGCGCCGGGTTCTGTTCGGCATGGACAACATGGGCCTCAGCTACGGCGGACAAACCAAGAAGAGCGCCCGTATCGTGGGTGAGGTCATGGGTAAATACCACCCGCACGGAGACTCCAGCGTGTACGACGCCATGGTGCGCCTGGGCCAGGAATGGAACCAGCGTTATCCGCTGGTGAAGGGCCAGGGCAACTTCGGCTCTGTGGACGGAGACTCTCCGGCCGCCATGCGTTACACGGAGGCCAAGCTTCAGAGAATGGCCGACGACGTGCTGGGAGACATGGACAAGGATACCGTGGACATGGCCCTCAACTTCGACGATACCCTGGAAGAACCCACCGTCCTGCCCACCAAGGCACCGCTGCTGCTCCTTAACGGCGCATCCGGTATTGCCGTGGGTATGGCCACCAATATGGCCCCGCACAACCTGGGAGAGTGCTGCGATGCAATCTGCGCCTATATAGACAATCCGGAAATCACCACGGATGAGCTCATGCAGCACATCAAGGGCCCGGATTTCCCCACCGGCGGCATTGTGATGGGCAAGAGCGGCATCAAGGAGGCCTATGAGACCGGCCGCGGCCGCGTGGTCATCCGTTCCAAGACGGAAATCGAGGTGGACGAGCATGGCCGGGAAACCATCGTGGTAACGGAAATCCCGTACATGGTGAACAAGCGGGAAATGATTGAAAAGATCGCCCAGCTGGCCGATGAGAAGAAGGTGGAAGGCATCTCCTATATCAACGACGAAAGCGCCCGCGGAGAGACCCGCGTGGTCATCCGCCTCAAGCAGGGGACCAATTCCGGCGTGGTGCTCAACCTCCTTTTCAAGTACAGCCCGCTGCAGAGCAGCTTCTCGTTCAACAACGTGGCCCTGGTGAAGGGCCGGCCGCGCACCCTCAGCCTCAAGGAAATCATCGGCCAGTTCGTGGAATTCCGTCACGAGGTAGTGGTTCGCCGCACCAAGTATGAGCTGGACAAGGCCCAGAAGCGCGCCCACATCCTGGAAGGCCTTCTCAAGGCCATGGACATCATTGACGAGATTGTCCATATCATCCGTTACGAGACCAAGAGCATAGACGAGGCCAAGGCCATGCTCATGGAGCGTTACCAGTTCACGGAGCCGCAGGCTTCCGCCATCGTGGAAATGCGTCTGCGCCAGCTGGTCGGCCTGGAGCGTGAAAAGCTGCAGAACGAATATGACGAACTGATGAAGTTCATCGCCCGCTGCAACCAGATCCTGGGCAGCGTGGAAGAGCAGTTCAAGGTGGTGAAGGAGGAAACCATGGACCTCAAGGCCCGTTACGGAGACCCCCGCCGCACGGAAATCACCCTCTCGGAAGACGAATTCAATCCGGAAGACTTCTATTCGGACGAAGACCAGGTTATCACCATTTCCCACCTGGGATACATCAAGCGCACCCCGCTCACGGAATTCCGCACCCAGAACCGCGGCGGCGTGGGCATGAAGGGCAGCGCAACCCGGGACGAAGACTTCATAGAGCACATCTATATTGCCAATAACCACAGCACCATGCTTCTGTTCACCCAGAAGGGCCGCTGCTATTGGCTCAAGGTGTACGAGATCCCGGAAGGCACCCGCACTTCCAAGGGTCGCGCCATCCAGAACATCCTCATGATAGAACCGGACGACTGCGTCCGCGCATACCTCAACGTGAAGACGCTCAAGGACGAGGAATTCATCAACAACAATTACATCATGATGGTCACCCGTCAGGGCGTGGTTAAGAAGACTTCCCTGGAAGCCTATTCCCGTCCGCGCACCAACGGCGTTAACGCCATCAACATCCGCGAGGATGATGAATTACTGGAGGCCGTGCTCACCAACGGACGCTGCCTTATCATGATTGCCGCCCATAATGGAAGATGCGTAAGATTCGATGAATCAGAGGCTAGGCCCCTCGGCCGCACGTCCACCGGCGTTCGTGGCATCAATCTTGAAGAAGGGGATTATGTGATCGGCGTCGTGTGCCAGGATCCGCAGGCAGAAGACTCGGCCAAACACCAGGTCCTTGCGGTTTCGGAAAACGGTTTCGGCAAGCGGTCCGATCCTTTGGAATATCGTCAGACCTCTCGTGGAGCCAAGGGCGTGAAAGCCCTCAACATCACGGAGAAAACGGGCAAACTGGTAGCCATCAAGAACGTCACGGACGACGACGACTTAATGATTATCAACCGCTCGGGAATGACCATCCGTATGCCTGTCAGCACCATACGTGTTGCCGGACGTGCCACTCAGGGCGTAAAGCTCATTAACATTAAGGAAGGAGACGCCATCGCAGCCATCTCCGTTGTGGAACACAGCGACGAAGAAGAATCCCAGGCCGCAGAGAACCAGGAACTTTCCGCTAACGAATAATCATTAACACTTAATTAATATGAAAAAGTTATTTTTCGCTCTCGCTCTCGCCTGCACCCTGCAGGTAGCGTATGCACAGAAGTCCGATGCAGATATGCAGAAGGCTGTTGACAAGGCTCTTGCCGCCGCACAGGATGCCAAGAAGGCCACCAAGGCCTCCACTTGGATCAACCTGGGCAAGGCATACATGACCGCCTACCAGAATCCCCTGGCCAATGTTACCCAGGGTATTGACAAGACCACTTTCGGCATGATGTTCAAAGAGCGTCCTTCGGGCGTGGAGAAGGTGGAACTGGATGGCAAAACCTATGAGAAGCAGATTTTCTCCCACTTCAACGCTTATTTCAACGAGATGGGCTTGCTAACCATCACTGAGGTAACCCGTCCTTCCGTACAGGGAGACTTGCTGGGAGAGGCTGCCAAGGCATACTCCAAGGCTTTCGAGCTGGGTGCCAAGGATAAGGATGTGGATCCCAAGATTCAGGAAATTGTTGATGCCATGTATAACGACGGTTTCGCAGCCTATCAGCTGGGTGACCTCAAGAAGGCCAGCGACCTGTTCAAGAGTGCCTCCGACGCTTCCGTCCTTCCCGGCTGCTCTGTGAGAAATGACGAGGCAACTTACAATGCTGCCCTCACCGCCCTTCAGATTAAGGATTATGACCGTGCCGAAGAGTACTACAACAAGTGCCTGGCCAACAATTACACCTCCGAGGGTAACATCTATGCCAACCTGTCGCAGGTTGCCCTTGCCAAGGCCGATACCCTGGCTGCCAAGAACTACCTTGCCACCGGTCTCACCAACTATCCGGACAATCCTTCCATTCTCACCGACCTCATCAACCTCTACCTTTCCACCAACGAGGACCCTGCCAAGATCGTGGAACTGCTGGACGAGGCCAAGAAGGCCATGCCGGACAATCCTTCCCTCTTCTATGTGGAAGGCAATATCTTCTCCGGTATCAAGGACTATGACAAGGCCCTCGCTGCCTACGAAAAGGGTATTGAGGTCAATGGCAACTACGACCTGAATTACTATGGCAAGGCCAAAGTCGCCGTCGATAAGGCCAATGATCTCATTGACGAGCGTGATGCCCTGGATGTCCGTGAGTACAAGAAGTACGACGAAATGTCCGCCAAGGTGGTTGAAATCTACAAGGAAGCCGTTGTTTCGTTCGAGAAGTGCTATGAGGTGAGCAATACTCCCGAGGTTAAGGCCGCTGCCGCAGACTTCCTCAAGCGTCTGAACTTCCAGCTCCGTAACGAGGATCCCAAGTACCAGGCCGCCTACGAGAAGTGGAACAGTATTGTAACCGCCGAATAATAATCTGATATAAATGAAGAAGCCGACCTCTTGGAGGCCGGCTTCTTTTTTATTCTTCCTTGTCCTTCTTCTTGTCGAAGGCGTTGACAATCTTGGTTACCAGGGGGTGGCGGACAATGTCATCGGCCGTGAAACGGATGGTGGCTATGCCTTTGATGCCTTCCAGCAGGTGGATGCCCTGCAGCAGACCGGAATCTGACGGCCGGGGAAGGTCTATTTGGGTGGCGTCTCCCGTGACGATGAATTTAGCGCTGGGACCCATGCGGGTTAAGAACATCTTCAGCTGTCCCAGGTTGGTGTTCTGGGCCTCGTCCAGAATTACGCAGGCCCGGTCCAGTGTGCGGCCGCGCATATATGCCAGGGGCGCTATCTGGATGGTCCCGTCGGCCATGAAATCCTGCAGTTTCTTGGAAGGGATCATATCGGCCAGGGCGTCGTAGAGGGGCTGGAGATACGGGTCCAGCTTGTCCTTGAGGTCTCCGGGCAGGAAGCCCAGGCGCTCACCGGCTTCCACGGCGGGGCGGGTGAGGATGATGCGTTTGATTTCACGGTTCTTG
>JAIKYL010000064.1 GCA_024683255.1 Bacteroidales bacterium
TCATCGTGATTATTGTTTAAGATTTACCAAGGGAATTCTGGCCAGGGTTGGGAAAACGGAATCGGAAATTCGCTTTCATCGTCATAGCCAGGGTTGATAACTACGTTGCCGCTCTGACAGATCAGACCCTCATTATAAAACTTCGAAATATCGATTATCGGAGTTACGTACAACGATTTCGATGCTTCTTCTTTCATAACGGGTTACTTTTATTCGCGGTGATATGAATGAGATTACAATTCTTAAAGACCTTTCTTAATGTCACGAAGATTCATTGTCTTTCTTGTTTTAATTCAGTGCAAAGATAAAAAAAAATGTCATTCCGGCATCCGGATACCATTATTACTTGAGCAGGGTTTCTACCAGCTTGTCCACCTTGTCCTGCATCACCGTGGCCAGGAGGATGGTACCGTCCGGGCCGATTACGTATTTGGTGGGAATCCACTTAACCTTGTAGGTATCGTAGATGGGGCTGTCTTTCTTGGCTTTGAAATCCGACAGTTGGAGCCAGGTAATACCTTGCTCCTTTACGTAGGAGGCCAGTTTTTCCGGATCCGTGTCGCAGGAAATGCCCACCATCACAATGTCTTTCCGGCCCTGGATGCTTTTCTGAAGAGCCAGGAGCTGAGGCATCTCCGCGCGGCAGTCCGGGCACCAGGTGGCCCAGAAATCCAGGATAACGGTCTTGCCCTTGAAATCCTTGAGGGAATAGGTTTTACCATCCGTTCCAGGGAGGGTGAAATCCGGAGCCAGCCCCTCTTTGAGGAGCTCCGTGGCATATTGGGCGTCCAGGTCTTCCTGCTGGGCGCGGGCGGTGGCGGCTCCAAGCAGCAGGAGACCGGCCATCAGGGTAATCAGATACTTTTTCATATCGGCATTTAGTTTTTACTTGAACAGGGCCCTTACCAGGGCGGGGATATCGGCAACCTTCACAATTTCAATTCCTTCCGGCTTGCGGTCAAAATGCGTATAGGAACTTACGAAAATGCGTTTGAAGCCCAGGCGGGCAGCCTCCACGGCGCGTCTTTCGGCCTGGGAGACCGGGCGGATTTCTCCGCTGAGGCCCACCTCTCCGGCAAAACAGACGTTGGCGGGAATGGAATAATCGAAATTGGAAGAGAGTACGGCGCAGATTACGGCCAGATCGCATGCGGGATCCGTGATGCGGAGGCCGCCGGCCATGTTAAGGAACACGTCCTTCTGGCCCAGTTTGAAGCCTGCACGCCGTTCCAACACCGCCAGCAGCATATTAAGGCGGCGGACGTCAAAGCCCGTAGCGCTGCGCTGCGCCGTTCCGTAGACGGCCGATGAAACCAGCGCCTGCACCTCAAAGAGGAAGGGCCGATTACCGTCCAGCATGGCGCAGATAGCCGTTCCGCTAAGACCTTCCTCGTGCATGGGAATGAGCATTTCCGAAGGATTGGCCACTTCCCGGAGACCGGTACCCGTCATCTCAAACACAGCCAGTTCCGCGGTGGAGCCGAAACGGTTTTTGATGCTCCTGAGCACCCTGTATGCGCCCCGGTTCTCCCCCTCGAACTGCAACACCACGTCCACAATATGCTCCAAAATCTTGGGCCCGGCAATGGAACCTTCCTTGGTGATATGGCCGATGAGGATGACCGGAATGCCCGTTTCCTTGGCAAAGCGGAGCAGGGTGGCCGCCACCTCTTTGATCTGGCTCACAGAACCCGCCGTGGACTCAACGGAAGGGCAGTACATGGTTTGCACGGAGTCTACAATCATGAGGTCCGGTGCCACTTCCTGGGCTTCTTCCAGGATGGCGGTCATATCCGTTTCGCTGTAAATGAAGCAGTTGGAGGCATCTCCGCCCAGGCGGTCCGCCCGCATCTTCACCTGCTTCACGCTTTCCTCTCCGGTAACGTAAAGGGTTTTTAATTCCGGCCGATGCAGGGGAAGCTGAAGGGAAAGGGTGGATTTGCCGATGCCGGGTTCTCCGCCCATGAGGACCAGCGAACCCTGCACGATGCCGCCCCCAAGGAGGCGGTCCACTTCTGCGCTTCCCAGGGAAATGCGGTCTTCCACGGAGGTGGAAACCTCCTTAAGCGGCTGGGGCTTGCGCCCGGATCCGGGCACGGAAACCGCCGCCGGACGCTTTCCGGTGACCACTTCCTTTTCTACCATGGTATTCCACTCCCCGCAGGCGGGACAGCGTCCCATCCACTTGGAGTATTCGTTGCCGCAGTGGGAGCAGAACCACACGGACTTGCTTTTTTTTGCTGCAGTTGCCATCGGCCTTGTCTTTGGTCCGGTAAAGATACAAAAAATCCCGGGGAATAAATCCTCGGGAGAACTTGCATTTTCTAATTAATAGAAATTACTCGGCGATGGCCTTTTCAGCGGCATCGGCAGCGGCCTCAGCGGCATCCTCGGCGGCGCTGGCCAGGGAATCGGCGGCTTCTTCAACGGCCTCCACGGCAGCTTCAGCGGCGTCCTCGGCGGAAACCTCGGCCTTCTTGGCATTGTTGTTACCGCAAGCAGAAGCAGCAATCATCATAGCCATAACTGCGACAGACATAAATACCTTTTTCATAATCCATAAATTTTAGAATACACTTATACTCTCTAACCTTTTCGGGGGCAAATGTACGGCAAGTTTTTGAGATGTACAAGGATTTTCTTAAAAATTTTATAATGAATTGTAAGGCAAAAAGGCATAAAGACCTTATTATTCGCTGATAATGAGCGCGTTAGCCCAAACTTCGCAGCCTTCGCAGCGGCCTACGAAACCTAAACGCTCCGTAGTGGTGGCCTTCACGGAAACCCGGTCGGCCGATACGCCCAGGATGGGAGCCAGGGTTTCCCGCATGGCCTGGATATGTGGTGCAAGCTTGGGACGCTGAAGGGCAATGGTAACATCCACATTCCCAACTTTATAGCCCTTTTCATGGACCAGCTCAACCACCTTTTTCAGGAGCAGCTTGCTGTCCACGCCCTTCCACTCGTCGGAAGTGTCCGGGAACAGGTGGCCGATATCCCCCAGCGCCAGGCAGCCCAGCAGGGCGTCACAAAGCGCATGGATGGCTACATCCCCGTCCGAATGGGCCACGAAGCCCGTTTCCGAAGGAATCTGCACACCCCCCAGCCACATAGGCAGGTCTTTAGCTAAAGCATGTACGTCATAACCATTACCGATACGTATGTCTTTCATATTGTAAAGTTTTCCCTTTGTTGCAACCTTTCCCTACTACTCACACAGGCCCTCCCTGCGACTGCCTAACGTTACCCCCTCCCGAAACCCCTCCCCTCGGGGGAGGGACTTAACACGCTTCTGGGACCTTCGGTGCTGTTTTTGCAAAGATACCAAAAAAATGGTATTTTTGTAAGTTAAAGGACAATTGCCATGGCCAATTTATTCAACTTTGGATTCTTCGGAAACCAGGAACACAGAGTCTTCAATTATAAACCCCGGTATTATGATCCGGAGGAAGAGAAGCGCCGCCAGATGTTCGGGGACGTGGACGGCACCAACGAGGCTGCCCGCGAAAATGGAGAGTATGTACCCGGCAGCAGCCTGCGGGGCGCTTTCCGTAATGGCAATTACCAGAAAACCCGTTCGTCCATGAACAAGACGCACACCATCATCACATTGGTAACCCTGGTGCTCATTGTGGTGGTGCTCATCTACATGACCAAATTCTTTGAGATTCTGTAGATGGAACTGAAGATACTGCCCAAAAATATCTCCGACATGATTGCTGCGGGGGAAGTGGTCCAGCGGCCCGCCTCCGTGGTAAAAGAACTCATGGAAAATGCCGTAGACGCCGGCGCAACGGACATCAAGGTCATTGTCACAGATGCCGGACGCACCCTTATCCAGGTCATTGACAACGGCAGCGGCATGAATCCGGACGACGCGGTCCTGTGCTTTGAACGGCATGCCACCTCCAAGCTCTCATCGGCCGAAGACCTGCATCACATCCTCACCTTCGGCTTCCGGGGAGAGGCTCTGGCTTCCATCGCAGCGGTGGCCGAAGTCACCCTTCGCACCCGTACGGCCGACCAGGAAGTGGGCGTGGAGATCTCCATGGCCGGGTCGGAGCATCTGGGAACCCGGGAGGTGAGCTGCCCCATCGGCAGTAATTTCACTGTCCGGAACCTCTTTTACAACATCCCGGCCCGGCGGAAGTTCCTCAAGAGCGACAATGTGGAACTGCGCCATATTGTGGAGGAATTCCAGCGGGTGGCGCTAACCCGCCCGGACCTGGCCTTCACCCTCACCCACAACGGCAAGGACATCCATGTCCTCAAACCCGCAAAATCCCTGAAATTCCGCATCCAGGACCTGCTGGGGCCCGCCGTCACCGGTGACATCATGGATATATCGGCCGATACCACCATCGCCTCCGTACGGGGCTTCGTGGGCCGTCCGGAAAGCGCCCGGAAAACCCTAGGAAACCAGTTCTTCTTTGTGAACGGCCGATATTTCCGCAGCCCGTACCTGCATAAGGCCGTGATGAAGGCCTATGAAAACCTGATTCCGGAAGGGAGCACCCCGTCCTATTTCATCTACCTGGACGTGGATCCTTCCACCATAGACGTGAACATCCATCCCACCAAGACGGAAATCAAGTTCGAGGAAGACCAGATGCTGTTCCAAACCCTGCTGGCCGCCATCAAGGAAGCCATGGGAAAGAGCAGCGTGGCCGGTTCCATAGAGTTTGACAATCCGGAGGCCCGGGAGATTCCGGTCATGGGTACCCGTTTCCAGGAATACCGTCCATCAGCCGTTCCGGATGCAGGCGTGGATCTGGAATACGACCCCTTCCAGGAAATGACCGGCCAGGCCGATTTTTCTCCAAAATACAACACCTCCCGCTACGTCGACAAGAGCGAGAATTACGGCGCCCTGTTTGAGGACCGAACCCTTCCCACCGCGCAGGTGCTGGTGGTGCAGGGAAAGTACATCCTCACCCAAAGCACTTCCGGGCTCATGATTGTGCATGTGCGGCGGGCGCGGGAAAGGATCCTGTTCGACCGTTTCCTGCAGGCCCTTACCGACGGTACCCACCTTAGCCAGCAGGCACTGTTCCCGGTGCAGGTAGCCGTGGGCGTGGAAGGCTGCCTCCTCATTCAGGAGCACGCCGCACTGCTGCAGCAGCTGGGCTTTGACATTGCCCCCTTCGGCCAGGATTTCGTGGTGGTAAACGGTGTTCCGGAAGGCTTTGACGCCACGCCGGGAAAGGTGGAGACCCTGGTGGGAGACCTTCTCCTCATCCTGAAGGACGACCATGCCTCCCTGCCGGGCGTGATGGAGCAGGCATCGGCCCAGAAATTCGCCCTTCTGGGTGCTTCGGGCGGCGAAAAGCTCACATCTCCGCTGGAGGCGCAGCGCCTGGTGGACAGCCTCCTGCAACGGCCCAACCCGGAGTTTACGGCAGCCGGACGGCGCATCATCGCCCTGGTCCCGGCCGATGAACTGGAAAAAAGATTCTAAGACATGAACGGAAGACCCTCTTTCTTTGAAAATATCCCGGTTGTTACCCGGAACCTCCTTATAGTGAACGTGATAATGTTCATTGCCACGCTCATCAACGAGGAGTTTATGATAGGGACCTTTGCCATGTTTTACCCGGCATCGCCCTTCTTCCGCTGGTGGCAGCCCGTTACCCACATGTTCATGCACGGCGGCTGGTGGCATATTATCTTCAATATGTACTCGCTGGTCATCTTCGGCATGGTAGTGGAGCGCGCCATGGGTTCGCGAAGATTCCTGCTGTTCTATTTTATAACCGGTTTGGGCGCCGTTGCGCTGCACACGGCGGTGGAATGGCTGGAAATCACCTATCTGGGCGGAGATCCCGTAGCGGCCTATTATACCCCCATGGTGGGCGCTTCCGGCGCCATCTACGGCGTGCTGGTTGCCTTTGCCATGCTGTATCCCCAGGCCAAGCTCACCCTCATTTTCCCGCCCATCACCCTGGACGCCAAATGGTGGGTTATCATCTTCATCGGCATTGAACTGTTTACCGGCATTGTGGGCACGCGGATTGGGATTGCGCATTTTGCCCACCTGGGCGGCGCCCTGTTCGGCTTCCTCCTGGTCCGGTACTGGAGAAAAACGGGAAAGCTGTACAGGTAAAAAAGATTCTTCGCTTCGCTCAGAATGACAAAGGAAAAGAAACAAAGACACTGGCTGTCCCGGCTCTCGTTCGGGACGGTTTCGCTGGTGTTCTCCGGACTCCTGCTGCTAAGCTACCTGTCCATGTTCATAGACCCCGCCAAGGCGTGGTTCTTCACCCTCTTCGGCCTGCTGTATATTCCTGTGCTGCTGGTGGTTGCGGTGCTCTTTATCCTTTCCCTTTTCCGCCGGTCCCACATGCGCGGCCTTCTGCTTCTGATGCTGCTGCCTTCCATTTTCCTTTTTGGCAAGTACTATCAGTTCAAGGGGCCTTCGGAGGAAAAGCCCGCCACCCTCAAAATAGTCTCCTTCAATGTGGGGCTCTTTACCCACGGAGACGGAGAAAAGGATCCGCTGGCGCTGGCCGATGAGGTCTGCGACTGGCTCAAAAAGGCCGATGCCGATATCATCTGCCTGCAGGAGTTCTGCCTTCCAGGCAACGTGGACTTCGGCTCCTGGCTCCGGCGCCGTTTCCCTGGTTACGAGGTAGATTATTATGCAGTTACCGGCCCCATCGGCCAGTTTGGCAACGTTACGCTAAGCCGACGGCCCATTACGGGAAAGGGAAAGAACAACTTTGAAAAGTCCACCAACATGGCCCTGTGGACGGATGTACGCTTGGACAGCTCCACCGTCCGGCTGTACAACTGCCACTTTGAAAGCTACAATATCTCCCTGTCCGGCCTGGTGAAAAAGGCCGGCGAGGAGGGTCTGGTGGAAGAAACCGGCCAGAAAATGCGGCGCTCCATCACCGAACGGCCCAAGCAGGTGGCCCAGGTGATGCGGGACGTGGATGCCGCTCCCGTACTTTCCCTGGTGCTGGGAGACTTCAACGACAACCCGCTGAGCTACACTTGTTTCCGTCTGTTACGGGGCCGAAAAGATTCTTTTGTGAAAGCCGGAAAAGGCTTTGGCGCCACGTACCGGAGTCTGTGGCCGCTGCTGCGCATAGACTACATCCTTTATCCCCAAGACCTTACCGCCGTTTCCTACAAGGTGGAAAAGGTGAAATACTCAGACCATTATCCCATCATTGCCACGTATTATGAAAGCGGAAGAAATACTCGCTGAAGCCCTTAAGACGCTCCGCGCCGGCGGAACCATCCTGTATCCCACGGACACGGTCTGGGGCCTGGGCTGCGACGCCACCAATCCGGAGGCCGTTGCCCGCATCTATGAAATCAAGCAGCGGGCCGATTCCAAGTCCCTGGTCCTGTTGGCCTGTGACCTGGACATGGTGGCACGCTATGTCAAGGAGATTCCGTCCATCGCCGTGGACCTGGTGGAAGTGAACGATGCTCCCATGACCCTTATCTACCCCGGCGCCATCGCCGGTGAGGCAGGCGCGACCGGCGACAAATGGCACCTGGCCCATAACACCGTTGCCGAGGACGGCTCCGTGGGCATCCGCATTCCCCTTATGGACTGGTGCAAACAACTGGTATTCAAGCTGGGACGGCCCATCGTGAGCACATCGGCCAATATTTCCGGAGAGCCCACGCCGGAACGTTTCTCGGAGATTGATCCCGCCATCAAGGAGGCCGTGGATTTTGTGGTTCCCCCGTCCGTGGACACCCAGTCCACCGGCAAGGCCTCCCAGATCCTGAAGGTGGGTTTGAAGGGAGAAATTGAGATTATCCGGAAGTAATGGAACTCTTTTACGCATACGAGGTTTCGGGCCGATACTGCCGGCTGGACGCAGAGGAAAGCGGTCATTGCGTCCGCGTACTCCGGCACCGGGCCGGGGATGAGATTGACGTGATTGACGGCTTGGGCACGTTGTATCACTGCCGCCTTACGCTGGACAGCCCCAAGGGGGCCGAGGCGGAGATTCTGGATACGCAGGAGGGCTTTGGAGCCCATCCCTATCATTTGACTGTTGGCTGCTGTCCCACCAAGAACAACGACCGCTTTGAATGGTTTGTGGAAAAGGCAACGGAGCTGGGTGTGGACCGGATTGTCCCGCTCATCGGCGAGCATTCAGAACGGAAAGTTTACAAGACAGAACGGGCGCAGCGGATAGCCCTCTCCGCCACCAAGCAGTCCCTCAAAGCCCGCATTCCGGAG
>JAIKYL010000121.1 GCA_024683255.1 Bacteroidales bacterium
CTTTTACAATTGGGGTGTGCCGCGCGGTGCACCCTAATGTTTTTTTGCGTATATTTACGGCTCAAAAACGTAGTGTATGAAAAAATTACTGATTCTGGCCGCGGCCGTGCTCGCACTGGCATCCTGCGGCAACAAGTACCAGACCGTGAAGGGAGACCCCCTGCAGGCAAAGATCTACACCCTGGACAACGGTCTCAAGATTTACATGACAGTCAATAAGGACGAACCGCGCATCCAGACCTACATCGCGGTGCGCTCCGGCGGTAAGAACGACCCTGCCGACAACACCGGCCTGGCCCACTACCTGGAGCACATGATGTTCAAGGGGACGGAGCAGTTCGGCACCCAGGACTATGCGGCCGAAAAGCCCATGCTGGAAGCCATCGACTCCCTCTTTGAGGTGTACCGCACCCTCAAGGGCCCCGGCGAGCGCAACGCCCTTTACCACCAGATAGACTCCATCAGCTACGAGGCGTCCAAGATTGCCATCCCCAACGAGTACGACAAGCTCATGTCCATCATCGGCTCGGAAGGCTCTAACGCTTACACCAGCACGGACGTTACCTGCTACGTGGAAGAAATCCCTTCCAACCAGCTGGAAAACTGGGCCCGCATCGAGGCCGACCGCTTCATGAACTGCGTCTTCCGCGGTTTCCACACGGAGCTGGAGGCGGTGTATGAGGAGAAGAACATGGGTATGGCCTCCGGCAGTGAAAATGCCTCCGAGGCCCTGGATTCCATGCTTTTCCAGGGACACCCGTACGGCACGCAGACCGTGATCGGCACGCAGGACCACCTGAAGAATCCTTCCCTGAAGGCCATCCGCAAGCAGAAGGACACCTACTATGTGCCCAACAACGTGGCCATCTGCCTGTCCGGCGACTTCGATCCGGACCAGGTGGTGAAGGTTGTGAAGAAATACTTTGGCAGCTGGAAGGCCAATCCGGACCTCCCGGTATGGAAATCGCCCAAGGCCGTGGACCTCACCCGGCCCGCCGAGAAGGAAGTGTGGGGCAACGAGGCCGATTTCGTCCTGATGGCCTGGCGCACTCCCGGCGCCAGCGACACCGAGAGTGACGTGACCGACATTGCCGGAGACATCCTGTACAACGGCATGGCCGGCCTGGTGGACCTGGATGTGATCCAGAAGCAGGCCGTACTGGACGCCATGGTATACCCCTATACCCAGGCCGACTACGGCGAATTTATGGTCCAGGCCCTGCCCAAGCAGGGCCAGAGCCTGGAGGAGGTGCGCGACATCTTCCTGGCCGAAATGGCCAAGCTCCGCGCCGGCGAATTCTCCGAAGAGCTGGTGGAGGCCGCCAAGGCCAACTACAAACTGCAGCAGATGCGGAGCCTTACCAGCAACAGCCGCCGGGCCGATAAGTTTGTGGACAGCTTCATTAACGGAACCACTTGGGAATCAGAGGTCCGGAAGATGGACCGCATTGCCGCCCTCACCAAGGAGGACATTGTGGCCTGGGCCAATAAGTACATCAAGGCCGACAATTACGCCATCGTGTACAAGCACAACGGCAAGAACCCCAACGAGAAGAAGATCGAAGCCCCCAGGATCACTCCCATCGTGACCAACCGTGACAAGCAGAGCGCTTTCCTTCAGGAGATCGCCGCCAATGAGCCCGCTCCCATCGAACCGGTATTCGTGAACTTCGAAAAGGATATGTCCGTGCTCAAGATGGGCGAGGTGGAACTCCTCTACAAGAAGAACGACAAAAACGATATTGCCCAGCTGAGCTTCCTCTACGACCGCGGCAGTGACGACGATCCGCTCCTGAGCCTGGCTTCCGGTTACATCCAGTATCTGGGAACCCCGGAGAAGAGCGCGGCCGATATCGCCTCCGAAATGTACGGCCTGGCCTGCAGCGCCGATGTCCGCGTGAGCAGCAATACCAGCATGCTCACCGTGAATGGCCTGGGCGAAAATATAGCCAAGGCCCTTGCCATTGAGGAAGACCTGGTGGCAAACGCCGTGGCCGATGGAGACGTCCTTTCCGAACTGAAGGCCGACCTCATCCGCAGCCGCCTGGATTCCAAGATGAACCAGCGTGCTTGCAACAGCGCCCTGCAGACCTACGTGATGTACGGTCCGGAATACATTGCCAAGCGTACCCTGGACAATGCCGCCGTGGCCGCTGTTACCTCCGAGCAGTTGCTGGACGCCCTGCGTGACCTCTCCGGAAAGAAGCACACCATCCTCTATTACGGACCTGCATCGGCCGATGAGGTGAAGGCCCTCCTTGCCTCCCACAAGACCGAAGGCCTGGAGCCGCTGGAGAAATCCCATCCCGTGAAGCAGATCACCCCCGACAAGCGCGTGGTGCTGGCTCCTTACACTGCCCGTCAGTTCAATTACATGCAGTATTCCAACCGCGGAGAGCAGCTGGATCTGGCCCAGGACCCGTACATCGACCTCTTCAACGAGTACTACGGCGGCGGCATGAACGCCATCGTGTTCCAGGAGATGCGTGAGTCCCGTGCCCTGGCCTACAGCGCCGGCGCCTTCCTGAGCGGTCCTTCCTACAAGGGCGATACCTATGGCTTCCGTGCCACCATCGCTTCCCAGAACGACAAACTCCGCAAGGCCGTGGAAGGTTTCGACGAGATTATCGAGAACCTGCCGCTGGCTTCGGAGAACCTGGAGATTGCCAAGACCTCCATCCTGGGCAGGCTGCGCACCCAGCGCACCATCGGCGCCGCTGTGCTTAACAGCTACCTAAACGCCCGGGAACTGGGCATCACCGAGCCGCGCGACAAGCAGGTGTACGAGAAGGTGGCTTCCCTCACCATGGGAGACCTCCTGGAAACCCACGCCCGCTGGATTAAGGACCGCACTTACTGGTATGCCATCCTGGGAGACCCGTCCGACCTGGACATGGACTTCCTCAAGTCCCTGGGCCCTGTGCAGCAGGTATCCCTGGAAGAGATCTTCGGCTACTAATACCTAATTAATATGTTTTTGGGGTGCACTTGGCGGTGCGCCCCAAATTTTTTTTGCAATTTTTTGAAAAAATTATTGCAATTCAATAAAAAGTTATTATCTTTGCACAAGAAACCAAAAACTAAACAGCTATGATCGCATCTTGGTGGGCTGGACTCAGCCTTATTATGAAAATCCTCTGGGGCGTCACCCTCGCGGCCTCGCTCATATTCATTATCCAGAGCATCATGACCTTCGTAGGGGCCGACGCCGACACGAACTTCGACGTAGATGTGGATACGTCCATGGACGGGGCAGACCTTTCCAATATAGAAGGCGGCTCCAACCTGTACACCTTCCGCAACTTCGTGAATTTCCTGCTGGGTTTCGGATGGAGCGCCATCCTGCTGCAGGACAACATCCCCTCCACCGGCCTGCTCATCCTGGTGTCCGTCATTATCGGCGTAGCCCTGGTGGCCGCCGTGATGTACCTGTTCAAGTGGCTCTCCGGCATGCAGCAGAGCGGCAACATCAACCTGCAGAAATCGGCCGCCGGCTGTGAGGGCAAGGTGTATCTTACCATCCCCGCCGCCCGGAGCGGTATGGGCAAGGTACAGATCACCATCGCCGGCGCCGTGCGCGAATACGACGCCATCACCGAAAGTGAACAGGCCCTCAAGACCGGCTCCTCCATCCGCGTAGTGGACGTTGTAGACGCCAACACCCTGTTAGTCGAAGAAACAAACACTTATACCATTTAATATGAACCAGCTGTATCTGATCCTTATCATCGTGGCCGTGGTGTTCGTCACCCTGGCGGCCATCCTCAGGCGCTATCGCCGCTGCCCGTCGGACAAGATCCTTGTCATCTACGGTAAAACCGGCAAGAACGCCACCGGTTCCATTTCCAGCGCCCGCTGTATCCACGGCGGTGCCGCCTTCATCTGGCCTGTGTTCCAGGACTATGCCTTCCTGGACCTCAAGCCCATCAGCATCGAGTGCAACCTTACCAACGCCCTGTCCAAGCAGAATATCCGCGTGGATGTCCCCTGCCGCTTCACCGTGGGTATCTCCACGGAGCCGGAGAATATGACCAACGCCGCGGAGCGCCTCCTGGGCCTTAGCGTGGACAGCATCCAGAACATCGCCACGGATATCCTCTTCGGCCAGCTGCGTCTGGTGATCGCCACCATGGACATCGAGGAAATCAATGCCGACCGTGACAAGTTCCTGGCCAACGTTTCCACCAACGTGGAAGCCGAACTCCGCAAGATCGGCCTCAAGCTCATCAACGTGAACGTCACGGATATCCGCGACGAATCCGGCTACATCGAGGCCCTGGGTAAGGAAGCCGCCGCCAAAGCCATCAACGACGCCAAGAAGAGCGTGGCAGAGCAGAACCGTTACGGTGAAACCGGTAAGGCCATGGCCGACAAGGACACCCGTGTGAACGTGGCCGCCGCCGACGCAGACGCCGTGAAGGGTGAAAACAGCGCCAAGATCGAGATTGCCAATTCCGACGCCCTCCGCCGCCAGAAGACCGCAGAAGCGGACCGCCTGGCCGTAGCCGCAGAAAAAGTGCAGGCCGCCAAGGCCCTGGAGGAAGCCTACCAGAGCGAGCGCGACGCCGAACTGGCCCGTGCAGAACGCGAGCAGGCCACCCAGAAGGCCAACATCGTTGTGGCTGCAGAGATTGACAAGCAGAAGAAGATCATCGAGGCCGAGGCAGAAGCCGAGCAGATCCGCCGCAAGGCAAAGGGTGAGGCCGACGCTATCTTCGCCAAGATGGACGCCCAGGCAAAGGGTATGCTGGAAATCCTCACCAAGCAGGCCGACGGTTTCAAGAACCTGGTGGGCGCCGCCGAAGGCGATGCCCAGAAGGCCGTACTGATGATGATTGCCGATAAACTGCCCGAACTGGTGAAGACCCAGGTAGAGGCCGTGAAGGGCATCAACATTGACAAGGTAACCGTCTGGGATACCGGCAACGGCACCGACGGCAAAACCGCCACGTCCAATTTCATCTCTGGGATGATGAAGAGCGTTCCCCCGCTGGACGAACTCTTCAAGATGGCGGGCATGGAGCTTCCTTCTTACCTGAAGGGTAAGCAGCAGCCGGACGAGCAGCCCGCAGAGGAAGAAAAGTAAGGGATTATGCCGATTATCACCAACATAGATGTGATGCTGGCCCGCCGGAAAATGTCCTCCGGCGAGCTGGCGGAGAGAGTCGGCATCACCCCAGCCAACCTTTCCATCCTGAAGTGCGGCAAGGCCAAGGCCATCCGGTTAACAACCATGGAGGCCATCTGCCAAGCCCTGGACTGCCAGCCTGGCGATATATTGGAATATCGGCCGGAACAATAATCGAAAAAAGCCCGAAAATCTTCGGGCTTTTTTTGTATATTTGTCTGTCATGCTGAAGATTCTCAAGGCGTCGGCCGGTTCCGGCAAAACATACGCTCTGGCGTTGGAGTATATCCGCCTGGTGGTGTCGTCCGATAAAGCGGACGCCTATCGGCATGTGCTGGCCGTAACCTTCACCAACAAGGCCACGGAGGAGATGAAAAGCCGCATCCTCAAGGAACTGGCGGTGCTGGCCAAGGATCCGGAGATGTCGCCCTATTATGAAGAACTGCTGAAGGTTGCCGATAAGGATACCCTGCAGCGGCGGGCATCGGCCCAGCTTTCAGGGATCCTGCACGACTATTCTTCCTTTGCCGTTTCCACCATAGACCGCTTCTTCCAGCAGACGCTGCGGGCTTTTTCCCGGGAGATAGGGCAGTACGCCTCCTACCAGGTCCAGCTGGACCGGAAAGCCCTGGTGGACGAGAGCGTGGACAGGGTGCTGGACAGCCTCACGGAAGAGGACAGGACCCTTCTGGACTGGCTCACGCGTGGGGTGAAGGAGGATCTGGAGAGCGGCCGGGGCCTTTCGCTGGAAAGCCGGCTGCAGGAGGTGGGGGAGAGCCTGCAAACCCTGCCGGAGGGGCAGATCAGTTTCCCCCGGGAGCGCCTGGAAACCCTGCATAAGCACTGTAAGCAGTTGCAGGAAGTTTTTCCCCGGCGGGCGGAGGATGCGGCCAAAAAGGTCCTGCAGGTGCTGAAAGACCATGGGATTAGTCCCGAAGAGAGTAACAGAGGTTTCCTGAAGGCCCTGTATAATTATCTGGATCCGGAGCCCCGCTCCCAGGTGAAAGACCTTACCCCTGCCTTCCGGAACAACGCGTCGGACTCGGCCAAGTGGTTTGCCAAGAGCAAGGACGCCCTGCGCCTGGAACTGGAAGGCTCGCTGGAAGGCCCCCTGGATGCATTCTGCGCCCTTTTTGACCAGCCTTATAAAGAATACCGCACCGCCCGCATCATCCAGGGACAGCTATACAGTCTGGGCGTGGCGGATGAGCTCCGGCAGGCTTTTGTACAAATCCAGAAAGAGAAGAACGTGCTGTCGCTGGAGGACTCCAATACCATCCTGCACGGCATCATTGACGGAACGGAGACTCCGTTCATCTACGAAAAACTGGGTGTTCGCTTTGAGGACTTCCTGCTGGACGAATTCCAGGATACCTCCCGCATCCAGTGGGAGAATTTCAGCCCGCTGCTGCACAATGCCGATGCCTCCGGCTTCCCCTCTTTGGTAGTGGGGGACGTAAAGCAGTCCATCTACCGCTGGCGGGGCTCGGACTGGGACCTGCTGGGGAGCCGCCTGCAGAAGGAATTCGGCCTTCCGGATAAGGGAGTGAAGGCTTTGGACCAGAATTTCCGCACCTGCCGCACCATCGTGGATTTCAACAACCGCTTCTTCGGCTTTGCGGCAGAGCAGCTGGACAAAGCCCTGGGTGGCCCGGTGGTGAGCCCGCTTTATGCCGATGTAGCCCAGAAGGCGTGCTTCAATGACTCTCATCCCGGCTGGGTGGAGGTCCGTTTCACGGAGGAGCAGATGGAAGAGATCCTCTCCACACTCCGGGACTTGCAGGAGCAGGGTGCGCAGTGGGGCGATGTAGCCATCCTGGTGCGGGATAACCGCTCCGGGGCCGATATAGCCGCCCGGCTCATCCAGGAAGATATTCCGGTGGTGTCGGACGACTCCCTTTTTGTTAAGACATCCGTCACGGTGCGCCGCCTGGTGTCCCAGATGTCGCTCTGCGACAAGCCGGACAATCCGGAAAAGCCTTCGGTGGCCGGCTTCCTGGCTGGTTCCCTGGAAGTCCAGATACCGGAGCATTTCCACTCCCTCACAGACCTGGCGGAAGGTTTGCTCAGGGACCTCCGGGAGGCGGACCCGTCCCGTTTCCAGGCCGAAGTTCCATATATCCAGTCTTTCATGGACTATCTGCAGGACTGGGTGACCACGGGAGGCAACAACCTGGGCGCGTTCCTGAGGGCCTGGGAGGACGCGGATCCCAAGATTGCTTCTCCCCGGACGGAGAGTTCGGTGCGCATCATGACGGTGCACAAGGCCAAGGGACTGGAATTCCCCTTTGTCATCTTCCCCTTTGCGGAGAAGGTGGGCCTGTACAAGAATACCCAGAAATGGTGTGCTTCCGGTGAAGATGTCTTTTACGTGGATCTGGGCAGCGGATCGGCCCGCACCCTGTTTGAGAAGGACTATCTGGAGGAAAGCCGGCTGCAGGCGGTGGACAATATCAACGTCTTTTATGTAGCCATGACGCGCCCCAAGTACGGCCTCAAGGTAATTGCAGCGCCGCCAAGCCAGTCTTTCCTCAAGGCCCTTTCCGGCGGGGAAGTCTCTTCCTGGAGCAACCTGGCCAATCTGCTGTATGCCTTTGTGGGCGGGTTGGACTTCCAGGCGGGCGAGCCCTATCCTTTCGATACGCTGGAGCGGGAGGCCGATGACTCGAAGCTCCTGGAAACGGGGTACCCGTCGTATCCTGCGGGAACCGGCAGCCGTCTCAAGTTCAGCCCGGAAGCGGCCGATTATTTTGGGGAGGACGGCAGTTTCGGCCCGGAGGCCAGCCGCCGCATCCGGGGCAATGTCCTGCACAGGATCCTCTCCGATATCCTGGTTCCGGAAGACACTCCTGCCGCCGTGGAGGCCGCTGTCCGCAGGGGAGAATTGCCATCGGCCCTCCGGGAAGAGACGCTAACCCTGCTGCAGGAGCGTTTGGACTCCGTTTCCGGGCGCGGCTGGTTTGCTCCGGACGCCCAGGTACGCAGCGAGGCCGCCATCCTGTCCCCGGACGGGGGAGAGTACCGGCCGGACCGCGTAATCCTGTTCCCGAACGGTTCCGTGGATATTGTGGACTACAAGTTCGGCTCCCCGGAGCCCGGGTATCGTCGCCAGGTGGAGCGCTACAAGGCACTGTACCGGCAAATGGGCTATGCCCCGGTCCGCGGCTATCTCTGGTTTTTTCAGGAAAAAGCGGGCGGGGAAATAGTAGAAGTTTAAGAGGAATTCGTTATCTTTGCAGATAGTCTAGAAAACTGTGAGTCTATGGAAGCAAGTGAGAACAGCATCAAACTTTATTACAATACAGAAGTAGAACGGCTCAGGATGCCGGAATACGGCCGCAACGTGCTCCAGATGGTGGAGCAGCTCAAGGACATTCCGGACAAGGAGAAGCGCACCCAGCAGGCCTATGCCGTGGTAAAGGTGATGGAAAGTCTCAATCCGCAGGTTCACCAGCAGGAAAACTGGGCCCAGAAACTCTGGGACCACCTTTATATGATTGCAGGGTACGATCTGGACGTGGATTCTCCCTATCCCGCCCCCGTACCGGAGGAAGTGAACAGCAAGCCGGATCCCATTCCGCTCAATATCAAGCCCATCCGCGCCCGTCATTACGGACGTAACATAGAAAGCATCCTGGACCTTATTGCCAGTGAGCCGGAAGGGGAGATGAAGACGGAAATGATCCGTTCCCTGGCCATCTACATGCGTCAGCAGTACCTTATCTGGAACAAGGATACGGTGGCCGACGAAACCATCTTTGCCGATATTGAGCGTCTTTCCGGCGGCCGTGTTTCGGTGCCCCGGGACCTGGAGCTCTCCAAGATCTCTTCGGACGCCTCCTTCAACCGTCCCGGTCTCAACCTGGGCTTCCAGGGAGGCGGAAAGGCCAAATTCAACCGCAATTACAGGAAAAACGGTAAGAAAAAATGAAATGGGTTCCTAAATGGTGGTCGCGCATGAGCGAGCGTAAGCAAGCGGGTATCCGTCTTGCGTTAATTGCCGTGGTGCTCATTGTCACGGTGCTCACGCTGGTATCCGTGTCGTCTTATTTCCTCACCTGGCGGCAGGATCAGAGCGT